>JBBRGH010000001.1:0-42602 GCA_038240915.1 Gemmatimonadales bacterium
AGCCCAACGCAATGCGGGACGTCCCGGTCACGGAAAAGCCCGGCGTGGTGCCGGGCGCTTGAGCGGCTTGTGCTCGTTCTATAAAGTAGTGGTATGGCCAGAGAGGGAATCGAACCCCCGACACGCGGATTTTCAGTCCGCTGCTCTACCAACTGAGCTACCTGGCCGCGGGGACGGGAATATAGGAAGGGTCCGGGGGCCCGCCAAGGGACCGCCAGGAAACCGTTTGCCCGCCGGCGGCGTTTCCCGGGCACCTGCGTCAGGAGACCGTCCATGCCCCGCCCCGCCCTGCTCTTCACCCTCTCGCTGGCCGCCGTCGTGGCCGGCGGGTTTGCCCTCGAGACCGCCAGCCGGGCCCAGGCCCAGGCGCGCGTTCCGCTGCTCAACGCCCCGGCCAGCGCCCCCGCGCCGGCGCCCGACTGGCGCAACACCAGCTGGCTCAACACCGACCACCCGCTGACCCTGTCCGAGCTGCGGGGCCGGGTGGTCCTGCTCAACTTCTGGGTATTCACCTGCTACAATTGCACCAACACCGTGCCCTCGCTGGTGGACTTCGACCGGAAGTACCGCGACAAGGGACTCACGCTGATCGGGATCCATACCCCCGAGTTTCCGCCCTACGCCGGCGAGCACGACCGGGGCAACCTGGAACGGGCGCTCCAGAAGTACGGGATCGAGTATCCCAACGCCCAGGACAACGACACCAGGACCTGGGATCTGTACAACATCCGCTTCTGGCCCAGCTTCGTGCTGATCGACAAGCGGGGCAACATCCGCTATCAGGGCTACGGGGAGTTCCACCTGAACGACGGCAGCTACCACACATGGGACAAGCGGATCCAGGAGCTGCTGGCCGAATGAGGCGGCTGACCCCCCTGCTGGCGGCCGTCCTGGTCGCGGCCTGCGGCGCCTCGGAGGCGGCCTCGGTCCCGGGACCGCTCCGGGTGGTGGCGGCCGAGGCCGGCCCCGACACCCGGCTCACGCTCGAGGCCGACGCCGGCTATCAGATCAACGCCCGCCTGGCCCCGGCCCTCGAGCTGGCCGATGGCCAGGTGCTCCGCTTCGATGCCGCCGCCCGCACGGCCGACTCGGCCTATTTCGCCGAGCCGCCGACGGCGCACCTGGCCGGCCGGCACGCCGCCGTGCACGGCACCCTCCGCGCCAGTGTCTGCCAGACCGGCGAGCGCGTCTGCCGGAGCCTCACGCTGCCGATCTGAACGGGCGGCCCGCCGCCCGGACCTGTTCCACCAGCTCCTCGCGCAGCTTTCTGTCCTTGAGCCGTTCCGCGGCCCCGAGAAAGGCACGGGCAAGGGCGACATCCCCCTGCCCCGCCGGACCGCCGTCCGCCGGCGGCGCCAGCCGCGGGATCGCGTCGCGGTAGACGGCGCGAATCTCCTCCTGCCGGCCGCCCGCTACCGCCACGTCGAGCCGGGCGAGCAGGCCCCGCCGCGGATCACGCCGCTCGATCTCGCGGGCCTGCGCCCGGGCGCCGTCGCGGCTTCCGCCGACGATCCGCGGCGCCTGCAGCAGGAACTGGAGCAGCGTGGCCCGGGCATCGAGGTTGTCCGGGTCGAGAACGATGGCCCGCTCCACCGCCGCCCGGCCCTGCTTCACCCTGCCGATGGCGCCGAGGCCAGGCCGGTCGCGGGCGTGGCTGAGGTAGGCCTGCCCCACCACCAGCTGGACGGCGGCGCGGTCGGGCGCCAGCGCCCGCGCGGAGTCGGCCGCCGCCACCCCGGCGTCGTAGTCGCGCGCCGCCATCGCGGCGATGGCCCGGCGGATCCAGGGCTCGGGATCACGGTGGCCCGGTCCGGCCGCGGCCCGGGGCGGGATGGGCAGCTCGCCACGCGGGGGCCGGACGGGCCCCTGCGGAACGGCCAGCTCGCGACCCCCGCCCTGGGCCGCGGCGGCCGGGACCCGGAAGAGGACGAGCGCGAGGATCCCGCCGAGCCAGAGGGCAGGGCGAGCGGCGAGTCGGGACATCGGCGGACCTCCACGGCGGTGAGCGGACATCGTCTGTTGTACGGCGGAAACGGCCGATGGATCCCTGCCGCCTCCCGACGCCCCTAGAAGGAAGGGCAGCCCCCCCGCATATTGGTCGCATGCCGGCCCCCGAGTTCGCCAACCTGACCGTGCTCGATCATCCGCTGATCCAGCACAAGCTGTCGATCCTGCGCGATCGGAAGACCAGCACCCGCGACTTCAAGCAGCTGGTGAGCGAGATCGCGATGCTGATGGCCTACGAGGCCACCAAGGACCTCGCCACCGAGCCGGTCGAGATCGAGACGCCGCTCGAGCGGATGACCGGCCGCATGGTGTCGGGCAAGAAGCTGACGCTGGTGCCGATCCTCCGGGCCGGGCTGGGAATGGTCGAGGGGATCGCCCAGCTGATTCCGTCGGCCCGGGTGGGGCACATCGGGCTCTACCGCGACCACGACACGCTCAAGCCGGTGGACTACTACTTCAAGATCCCGGCGGCCGAGGTCGAGCGCGACTTCTACCTGCTCGACCCGATGCTCGCCACCGGCGGCTCGGCCGTGGCGGCGGTGGGCGCGCTCAAGGAGGCCGGCGCCCGGCGGATCCGCTTTCTCTCGGTGGTGGCCGCGCCCGAGGGGATACGCCGGATGCTCGAGGCCCACCCCGACGTCCACATCTTCACCGCCGCGCTCGACCGCCAGCTCAACCAGCTGGGCTACATCCTGCCCGGCCTGGGCGACGCCGGCGACCGCCTGTTCGGCACCCGGCACCTCTGAGCCCTCACCTCCGTCCCGGACCGATCCGTGACCGGTATTCGTCTGACCTTCTGGGGCGCCGCGGGGCAGGTCACGGGCTCGATGCACCTGCTCGAGGCCGCGGGCGCGCGCTTCCTGCTCGACGCCGGCCTGTTCCAGGGCCGCCGGGCCGAGGCCCATGAGCTCAATGCCCGGCTGCCGTTCGATCCCCGGCGGCTCGACGGCGTGGTCCTGAGCCACGCCCATATCGACCACGCGGGGCGGCTGCCGCTGCTGGTGCGCCACGGCTTCCACGGCCCGATCTACACCACCCCGGCCACCCGCGATCTCTCCGCGGTGATGCTGCCGGACGCGGCCCACATCCAGGAGAAGGACGCCGAGTACCTGTCGCGCCGGGGCACGGCGGGGCCGGAGAGCGAGCCGCTCTACAACCTGGCCGACGCGGTCGCGGTGCAGGAGCTGATGATCGGTGTGCCCTACCGCCGGATCACCCACCTCCGGAAGCACCTCGCCGTCGAGCTGGTCGAGGCCGGGCACATCCTCGGCTCGGCGTCGGTGGACCTCCGGATCAGCGAGGGCGTCAACCACCGGATCGTCTTCTCGGGCGACATCGGCCGGACCGGGCTGCCGATCGTCCGCGATCCCGAGCCGCCGTCGGGGCCGATCGACACCCTGATCGTCGAGTCCACCTACGCCGACCGCGACCACGAGTCGGTGACCGGCGCCGAGGAGCGGCTGGGCGAGGTGGTCCGGCGGACCGCGGCCCGGGGCGGCAAGGTGCTGATCCCGGCCTTCGCGCTCGGCCGGGTGCAGGAGATCGTCTACAGCCTGCACCAGCTCCACCGGGCGGGGCGGATCCCCGACCTGCCGATCTACGTGGACAGCCCGCTCGCGGTGGATACCACCACGGTGTTCCGGCTGCACCCCGAGGTCTTCGACGCCCGCGAGCGGCTGGTGGGCGAGACCAATGCGCTGTTCGACTTCTCGCTGGTCCGCTACGTCCGCACCGTGACCGACTCCAAGGCGCTCAACCAGCTCAACGGCCCCGCCGTCATCATCGCCGCCAGCGGGATGGCCGAGTCGGGCCGGATCCTCCACCACCTGGCCCACGGTCTGGGCGACCACCGGAACCTGGTGCTCTTCGTCGGCTTCCAGGCGGAGCACACGCTCGGCCGCCGGCTCCAGGCGGGCGAGGAAGTGGTGCGGATCCTGGGGCAGGAGTATCCCCGGCGGGCGGAGGTCGAGACCATCGGCGGCTACTCGGCCCACGCCGACCGGACGGAGCTCCGGGCCTGGGTCCGCCGGCTGGGCGGCCCGATCCGCCGCGCCTTCGTGGTCCACGGCGAGCCGCCCGCCCTGGCGGCGATGGCCGCCATCCTCCGCCAGGAAGGCGTACGGGAAGTGATCCAGCCGACGCACGGCCAGGCGTTCGACCTCTAGCGCGAGCACTCCCGGCCGTGCCGCGCCCCCTCCGCCACGCCCTGGTGCTCCTGGTGCTCGCCGGCGTCATCGTCTACACCGTCGCCCTGGTCATGGTGCTGGTGACGAGCCAGCAGGACCAGCGCCAGCCCGCCGACGCCATCGTGGTCCTGGGCGCGGCCCAGTACAACGGGCGGCCGTCGCCGGTGCTCCGGGCCCGGCTCAACCAGGCCCTGGGACTCTACCGCGAGGGGCTGGCACCGCTGGTGATCGTCACCGGCGGCGTGGGCCGGGGTGACACCACCAGCGAGGCGGCGGTCGGCCGGCGCTACCTGATCGCCCATGGCGTGCCCGACCCGGCGGTGGTGGCCCAGAGCGAGGGCCGCACCACCATGTCCTCAATGACCGCGGTGACCGGCTGGCTCCACGACCGGGGACTCCGCCGGGCGCTGCTGGTGAGCGACCCGTTCCACATGTTCCGCCTCCGGCTCGAGGCCCGACGCACCGGCCTCGAGGCGTACACCTCACCCACCGACAGCAGCCCCATCTCCGACAACCCCGTCCTCGAGCTCCGCTACCTCTTCGCCGAGGGATTCAAGATCCCGGTGGCCTGGGTGCGAAGCTGGTCACCGCCATGGCTCTGATCTCCACCGAACGCCTGTACACCGGCCGGATCGTCAACCTCGACGCCGACACGGTCCGGTTTCCCAACGGCTCCTCCGGCCGGCTGGAGATGCTCCGGCACCCCGGCGCCTCGGCGGTGCTGCCGTTCGTCGACGATCCCGCCGCGCCCGATCCGCGGGTCATCCTGCTCCGGCAGTTCCGCCACGCGGCCGAGGGGTACATCTGGGAGGTGCCGGCCGGCCGGCTCGACGCGGGGGAGTCACCGGAGACCTGCGCGAGACGCGAGCTGGAGGAGGAGACCGGGTACCGGGCCGGACGGCTGGAGCGGCTCACCACCATCTACACCACACCCGGCTTCACCGACGAGCGGATCCACCTGTTCCTGGCCCGCGACCTCGAGGCGGGTGCCCACCACCGGGAGGTGGACGAGTTCATGGAGCTGCACACCCTGCCCTGGTCGCGGGTGCAGGCGATGATGGGCGGGGGGGAGATCGCGGATGCGAAGACCTTAACAACTCTTCTCTTTGTTCAATGTTATCGCATGAATCCTTGAACATTTGAACGGCGCCTTGTACATTGCCATGGCCGGTTCGAGTGAACTTGCCTGGCTCGTTGTCCAAGGTTTGCCCGCCTCGCGGGCAGGGGAGGGCGCCGTGGAAGTGGCACAGCGATGGGGCAGTCCGGTGGGGGTGGCGCGGGCAGTGCCGGACAGCGCGGAATTGGTGGCCGCGCACCTCGCCGGCGATTCGCGCGCGTTTCAGGAACTGGTGGGGCGCTACCGCAGCCGGCTGCTCAACTTCGTCCACCGGATGATCGGGGACCGGGAGCGGGCCGAGGACCTGGTGCAGGAAGCCTTCGTCCGGGTCTACCGGCACCTCCACCGGTTCGACCCGACCAAGAAGTTCTCGACCTGGATCTACACCATCGCGTCCAACCTGGCCAAGAACGAGCTCCGCAACCGGAGCCGGAGCCCGCTGGTGTACTACCAGTCGCTCCGTCCGCCCGGCGAGGAGGACCAGCGCCCGCTCCAGTTCGAAGACGTGAGCACCCGGCCGGACGACATGTACGCCAACCGGTACCTCCGGGAGATGGTGGATGCCACCGTGGCCACGCTCTCGCCGCACCACCGCGAGGTCTTCGTCATGCGCGAGCTGGAGGGCCGGAGCTACGAGGAGATCGCCCAGCTGACCCACTGTCACCTGGGCACGGTCAAAAGCCGGCTCAATCGCGCCCGGCACGCCTTCGCGGAGCGGATCGCGCCCTATCTCGACTGACGGCGGCGGCGGCCGACTAGTCCCGCTCCGCCGTCCCGCCTACAATTCGGCATGCCCGCCCACACGTACGACGCGCTGCTCCGCTCGCTCCCGAAGGGCGAGCTGGCGCCGGTCTACTACCTGCACGGCCCCGAGGACATCCTGAAGGACGAGGCGGTCCAGGCGATCGTGGAGAAGGCCCTCGACCCCGCGCTCCGCGATTTCAACTTCGATCAGCGCTTCGCCGGCCAGCTCGACCCCGAGGCCATCTTCTCGCTCTGCACCACGCTGCCGATGATGGCCGAGCGGCGGGTGGTGGTGCTGCGCGAGGTCGAAGGCTGGAAGCGGAAGCCCAAGGCGCGCGCCGCCTTTCTCAAGTACCTCGAGCGGCCGGCGGCGGAGACCGTCGTCATCCTGGTGCAGGGCGCCGCCGAGGAAACGGAGGACAAGGAGCTGGTGCGCGGCGCCTTCGCGGTGGCCTGCGAGCCGCTCCCGGCCGAGCGGGCGCGCCGGTGGTTGCTGCGCCGGGCCGGCGCGCTCGGCGTCACCCTGGAGGAAGCGGCGACCGACCATCTGCTGGCCGTCACCGGCGGCGAGCTGGGCGGCGTGGCGGCCGAGCTGCAGAAGCTGGCCGCGTTGCCGGCGGGCGCCCCGCTCACCGTCGAGCAGGTCGGGGCGCTGGTGGGGGTCCGCCACGGCGAAACGATCTACGACTGGCGCGACGCGGCCCTCGACGGCGACGCGGGACGGGCGGCGCGGCTGGCCGGCCCGCTGCTCGATCAGCCGGGCGTCAGCGCCGTCAAGCTGGTGACGCTGATCGGCACCAGTCTGGCCGGCGTGGGGCTGGCGCGCAGCATCTACGACCGCGGGGTGCGCGGAGGCCGGCTCGACGCGGCCGTGTTCGACCGGATGCGTCAGCTCCGCCTGTTCGGACTGCCCGACTGGAAGGCCGAGAGCGCGCGGTGGGCCCGCTGGGCGGCGGCGTGGCCGGCCGGGCGGGTGCGCGACGGGTTCCGGGCCGCCCGCGATGCCGACGTGGCCCTCAAGAGCACGACCATCTCCGGCGAGGAGGCCATCCTGGCGGATCTCGTGCTCCGGCTCGGCCAGCGACAGGTGGTGGCGGCATGAGGACACTGCTTCGCGGCCTGGCCGCCGCGCTCCTCGGCCTGGGCGCCGCGGGCAGCGCGCTCAGGGCGCAGACCGATCCGCGGCTGGTCGCCGCGGTGCGCGCCGCCCAGGAAGGCGGGGGCGACTCGGCCCGCACCAGCGTCGAGCGGCTCCTCGCGGCCACGCCGCCTGGCGACACGCTCTATCCCCAGATCCTCTACACCCAGGCCATGGTGGCCGGCACCGCGGGCGACATGCGGCGCCTGCTGCAGCGGGTCTCGGTCGAATACGTCACCTCGAGCTGGGCCGACGACGCCCTGCTCCGCCTGGTACAGTTGGACTACGCGGTCCGGAACTTCGACGGCGCCGGCCGGAACCTCGAGCGGCTCAAGGTCGATTTCCCGGTCTCGCCGCTGCTGGCCCAGGCCGCCTACTGGGCAGGGCGGACCTACTTCGACTCGAACAACCCGGCGGCCGCCTGCCGCTGGCTGGCCGACGGGATGGCGCAGGCGCAGAACGACGTGGAGCTGCAGAACCAACTCAGCTATCTCTACCAACGCTGCGATCTCCGGGCCGACACCGGGGCCCAGACCGCCACCGCCGACAGCGCCCGGATCGACTCGGGCGCGGCGGGCACGCCAGGAGCGGCGAGTACCGGGGCACCGCCGCTCACCTCGGGATCGCCGTCACCCACGGCGACTCCGACGCCGGCCCCCACGGCGCCGACGCCACCGGCGGGAGCCACTCCCGCGCCGACGCCCACACCCGTGGCGCCCTCGCCCGCGGGGACCCCCCCGGGCCGGACGATCTACCGGGTGCAGGTTGCCGCCCTCGGTACCCGGAAGGGCGCCGATGAGGCGGCGCGGAAGGCCCGCGGACTGGGGCTGACGGTCGTGACCGTGGAAGAGAAGGGCCTCTACAAGGTGCGGGCGGGCGCCTACCCCACCCGCGAGGCGGCCCAGAACGCCGCCGCGAGCCTCAAGGCCCGGCTCGGCGGCACGCCCTTCGTCATCGCGGAGCCCTGACCGACCCACATGCGCCCCCGCTCCCGCCGGCCGAGCCGCCCGCGGGCGCCGCTTGTGGCGCTGGTCGCCGGCGGCGCCCTGGCGGTGAGCGCGGTGGCGCTCGGGTGTACGTCGGGAGCGGGACGCGGGACCGGTGGCGTCCCCGAGCCGCGGCGCTCCCTCTGCCTCATCGCCAGTGACAGCGCAGCGGCCGACGTGGCCGGCGCGGAGCCTCTCCCGGCCGACCGCGCCGGCGCCACGACCTCCCCCGAGATCACCGCCGCCTTCGACGACAGCGCCGACGCGCGCCGCGCGCTACTGGCCGCGTCGCGCCTGGCGCCGCTCCGCCTCGACTGCGAAGGGCAGCCGCGCCCGGGCCTGGCCAGGTCCTGGTCGCGGGACACGTCGGGGAGCTTCTGGACCCTGGTGCTCGATCCGCGAACCGATTCGACCGACAGCCTGCGCTGGACCGCGTCCACGCTGGCCGCGACCTGGCGAGCCGATCCACCGGCCCGCGCCGCGCTCCAGTGGGCCGGCGTGCGGTCGCTGGTCCCGCTCGACGACCGGCGGCTGGTGGCCGGCCTCACGACCCCGTCGCTCGACCTGCCGGCCGTCTTCGCCGACCGGACGCTCGCCGTACCGAACGCCGCCGCCATCCGGATGACGCTGTCTCCGCCGGGGTCGGGCGACCTGCGCGACGCGATCGACCAGGGCACCAACCTGGTCCAGAGCCGCGATCCCGACCTGCTCGACTACGCCCGGCGCCGTCCGGGGCTGACGGTCGCACCGCTGCCCTGGGATCGGACTTACGTGCTGGTGCTGCCGGCGTGGAGCACGGCCGTCCGGGCCGCCCTTCCCGCGGACACGGCCGCGTTCCAGGCCGCCCTTGCGGGCGATGCCGTGCGCGGCGACGCCCGGGCGGCGGCAGGCCCGTTCTGGTGGGAGGGTCTGGCGGCGTGCCCGATGCCACGTTCGCCGCAAGCCCGGGCGGCGTACGAGGACGCCATCGGCTATCCCACCGGCGACGCCATCGCCCGCGCGCTCGCCGAACGGATCGTGGCACTCGCGGGGGCGGGCGTCGGTTCGGCCGCCGCGCTGACCGCCCGCGCGATCCCGGGCGGGAGGCTGACCGCGACGGTGCGCCAGGGAGACCTCCGGGGCTACGTGCTCCGCCTGCCGCGCCACGCGCCCGTGCCGTGCCGCGAGGCCTCGGTCTTTCCGCCCGATGCCGCGATCGTGCCGCTGGTGGACAGCCGGCCCTCGGCCGTGCTCCAGCGCGGGACGCCCGCACTGGCCGTCGAGTGGGACGGCGCGCTCCGCCCGGCACCATGAGCTTCCGCACCCGGCTGTTCCTGGCCCTGCTGGTGGCGGCACTGGTCCCGCTCGCCGTGCTGGCGTATGGCGTCCGCCGCGAAATGACGCTCCGGCTCACCGCCGAGAACGGGCGCCGCGGCGAGGCCGCGGTGGCGGGGCTGCGCGACGACCTGGCCCGGGAGAGCGCCGCCACAGCCGCGCACCTCGCGACCCTCGCCGCCGAGCTGGCCCGTGACAACGGGGTCCGGCTGGCATTGCTGTCGGCCGACGCCGGGGCCCGGCGCGGGCTGCTGGACCTGGCCGGCGGCGCCATGCGGAATGCCGGGCTCGCCATGCTGCAGCTGCAGGACAGCGCCGGCCGGATCCTGAGCTCGGGTCACTTCCGGAACGCCTACGATCGGGAGGAGCCCGCGCTGCCGGCGGCGCTGCGTCAGGCCGGCGGCGCGCCGGTGCTGGTGCGGGCCCGCACCGCCGACAGCGCGCTGCTCGTGCTGGCGCGCCTGGATTCGCTGCGGGTGGCGGGGGCGCGATACACCCTCGTCGGCGGCACGGCGATCGAGTCCCGGCTCCGGGGCTCGCTGGCCCGCGACCCGGATCTCTCGCTCCGCCTGGTCGAGCCAGGAGCGAGCCCCTCACCGGGAGACGATGCCAGCCCCTCGGTCATCGCCGCGACGGTGCCCCTCGCCTATGCCGACGAGCGTCACCCGCCCGCGGACGAGGGGCCGCTGGATTCGGCGCGGCTGGTGGTCTCCCGCTCGCCCGGCGCGCTCGCGGCGCTCCGGCGCGACATCGACCGGTGGTTCCTCGCGGCGTTCGCGGCCACCGTCGCGCTCGCGATCGCCGGCGCGTGGTGGCTCTCATCCCGGGTGAGCCGGCCGCTCACCGAGCTGGCCGCGCGCACCGCCGCGATCGACTTCGACCGGCTGGACCAGTCGTTCCCGGCCGAGCGCGGGGACGAGATCGGCGTCCTGTCCGCCACGCTCGGCGCGATGACCGAGCGGCTCCGGCTGGGCGCGGCGCGTCTGCGCGAGGCGGAGCGCCGGATGGCCACCGGCGACCTGGCGCGCCAGGTGAACCACGACATCAAGAACGGACTGGTGCCGATCCGGAATGTCCTCCGCCACCTCGCCGAGGTGGCCCGAGACGATCCGGGCGCACTGCCCCGCATCTTCGAGGAGCGCCGCGGCACGCTCGAGTCGAGCCTCGGCTACCTCGATACCCTGGCGCGGAACTACGCCCGGCTCTCGCCTTCGCCCCAGACGGGCGCCTGCGACGTGAACGCCATGGTCGCGGAGCTCGTCCGCGGCACCGACGCGCCGCAGGTGACGCTTCGGGCCGAGCCCGACCCCGCGCTGCCGCCGGTCTCGGCCGACCCGCTGGTGCTTCGCCGCATCCTGGAGAACCTGGTCGGGAACGCGGTGGACAGCCTGGCGGGCCGCAGCGGCGGCGTGGTCACCGTCGGCACCGAGACCGCGGCAGCGACCGACCCGCTGCAGGTGCGGCTCACGGTGAGCGACACAGGCCCGGGGATGAGCCGGGCCGAACTCGACCGCGCCTTCGACGACTTCCACACCACCAAGGACGGCGGCACCGGGCTCGGGCTCTCGATCGTCCGCCGGCTGGTGCTCGACCTCGGCGGCGCGCTCCGGATCGAGACGGCGCCCGGCGCGGGTACCCGCGCGATCGTCGAGCTGCCGGCGCGGGCGCCGGTCCCCACCGACGACGGGAGGCGGACGTGACCCTGGTGCTGGTGGTGGACGACGTCCCCGCGATGGCCGAGCAATACGCCTACGACCTCCGCCGGCTGGGTGGCTTCGAGGTGCAGGTGGCCCAGGACGGCCGCCAGGCGCTCGAGCGGCTGGGCGGCGAGCCCGTGGACTGCGTGATCCTCGATCTCGAGATGCCCGGGATGGACGGTTTCGAGGTCCTCCGCGCCCTCGAGCGGCGCGGCTCGGAGGTGCCGGTGATCGTCTACACCGGGACCGGCGACTACGACCGCTGCATCCAGGCCGTGCGGCTGGGCGCGTACGGCTTCATCGACAAGGCGGAGCCGGTCGAGCGGATCGTGCGGGAGGTCGAGCTGGCCGTCGAGCGCAGCCGGCTCCGGGCCGAGGTCCAGGCCCTGCACCGCCGGCTGGACGGCGAGAGCACGCTGGTGGGCACCAGTGCCCCGATGCGGCGGCTGCGGGAGCAGATCGCCCGGGTAGCCCCGGTGCCGAGTACGGTGCTGATCCTGGGCGAGAGCGGCACCGGCAAGGAGCTGGTAGCGCGCGAGCTGCACCGGCTGGGCCCGGCGCCGACGGCGCCGTTCGTGGCGATCAACGCGGCGGCGCTCCCCGAGCATCTGGTCGAGAGCGAGCTGTTCGGCCACGAGCGGGGCGCCTTCACCGGCGCCAGCGTCACCCGGAAAGGGGCGTTCGAGGCGGCCGAGCGGGGGACCCTGTTCCTCGACGAGATCGGCGAGCTGCCGGCGCCGGCCCAGGCCAAGCTGCTCCGGGTGCTGGAGGACCACCGGGTGACCCGGGTGGGTGCCACCCGCCCGCTGGCGGTGGAGGCCCGGGTCGTCGCCGCGACCAACCGCGATCTCGAGGCGGAGGTGGCAGCCGGCCGGTTTCGCCAGGACCTGTACTACCGGCTCAACGTCCACCAGATCGCGGTGCCGCCGCTGCGCGAGCGCCGGAGCGACGTGCCCGAGATCGCCGAGCGGTTTGCCGCCGCGATCTGCGCCCGCTTCGGGATGAAGCCCAAGCGCCTGGCGGCGGACACGCTGGAGCGGCTGATGGGGTATGACTGGGCGCGGAACAACGTGCGCGAGCTCAGAAACGTGGTCGAGCGGATGATCATCGCCACCGACGGCGAGGTGATCGGGCCGGACCAGGTGCCGGCCGAGATCGCCGGCGACCCGGCCTCGGCCGGCACTCCGGGCGAGACCTTTCAGGCCCTCAAGGCCGAGGCTGAGCGGCAGATCGTGATTGCCGCGCTCGAGCGGCACGAGTGGCAGGTGACCCGCACCGCCGAGGCGCTCGGTCTGGCCGACCACTCGAGCCTGCTCAAGATCATGCGGCGGCACAACCTCAGGCGTCCGTAGGAGCTCGCGGCCGGTCCGACAGCATCGCGGCCGCGAGCCCCCGTTCAAGCCTTCGCGTTGGTTACTTCCTTCTTCGCGAAGAGTGGCGGGCTGCCGCTACTCGCCGGCGGACGCGGTGGACATCGAGGGATCGGAGCCGATGGTCCAGTAGATCCGCTGGCCGCGGGGCACGATCAGGAGCGGCGTGGTGATCGCCCGGTTGCCGCCGATCGGGTCGGCCAGGAGCCGGACGCGCAGATCGGTCGGCGCGACGGACGCGGGAATCGTGAGCGTGGCCTTCCTCAGGCCGCCGGCCTGGCCCACCAGCCAGCGGGTGCCACCCCGCAGCAGATAAATGCTCATGTCGCTGAAATTCTCATTGTCGATCTGCAGCTCGATGGCCCGGGAGGCGTGGGTGCTGTCCGCGCGCGCCAACGGGGCCGGTCCAGCCGCATCGGATGACTTGTTCGCGGCGCAGGCCGCTGCCGACAGCAGCAGCACCGCGCCGATTCCCGCCCTGAGGTTTCTCATTCCCTGTGCTCCTCTCGAATCTCTTCTATCACTTCCTTGACGCCGGGCCCCTGACCCGCACGGAAGGGGGTAAAAGGCATACAGTAGAAACAGTCCCGAGGTTGGAAGTGGTTCCGTTCACTGATCGGGGGGGGGTGGACCACGGCATCGTGAACCGCATTCTCCTGAATTCTGGGTGTCCACGCGGACACATGGATCAGTTCAATCACGTGTCCATCGGGACACAACGGGACGCGTGCCGGCCCCGGCGGCGAAATCGCAAGTGTTTGTAGTTGAATACTTTAGATGGGTCTGGATTCCGTCGTCCTGCAGTGGCCGCATGCTTGCCTTTCCTCCCGGGTGCCAGAAGTCTCCCGCGCCCCTCGGCGCCATACCCAGGAGGAAACCATGTCCCGCTCCACCGCCCGTTTCACGGTCCTCGCGGCCAGCGTCCTCGTGCCACTCGCCGCGGCGTGCTCCGGCGGGGACCGCTCGTCCCCCAACGATACGGCCAGCGCCGGCACCACCACCATCTCCACCGGCGCGGCCACACCGGCGCCCTCGACCGATCCGACCACGGCAGCCGCCGGGATGATCGTGCCGAGCTACGCCGACGCCGACCGTGCCTTCCAGCGCGGCCGGTACGAGGAGGCCGCCAGCATGTTCGGGGCCTACAGCGAGAGCGAGCCCGACAATGCCGGGGGCCACTACATGCTCGGCCTCTCAGCCTGGAAGATCGGCGACCACACCCGCGCGCTCGAGGCGTTTGACGCCGCGCTCAGGATCGAGCCGACCCACCGGAAGAGCCTGCTCAACTCGGCCCGGGTGCTGCTCGAGACCAGCCGGCCCAAGGACGCGCTCAACCGGATCGAGCAGGCGCTGGCGATCGAGCCGCTGTCCAGCGACGGCCTCCGCCTGCTGGGCCGAGCCCACTTCGAGCTGGGGGAGTTCGACCAGTCGATCGACGCTTACCAGCGCGCCCTGGCGCTCGACGACACCGACGTCTGGGCGATGAACAACCTGGGGTACCTCTACATCCAGCAGGGCCGGAGCAGCGACGCGCTGCCGCCGCTGGCCCGCGCCGTCGAGCTCCGCGGCAACGTGCCGGTGTTCCAGAACAACTTCGCGACCGCTTTAGAGCGGTCGGGGAACCTGGTGGCGGCACGGGAAGCGTACGGGAAGGCGCTCGAAGCCGACAGCAGCTACAGCAAAGCGGCGGTCGGGCTCGAACGGGTGACGGCGCGTGGCGTCGACTCCGACACGTCGTCGGTGGACGTGCCGGCGCTGGCGCGGGGGGTCCAGGACCAGATCGCGCAGTGGCGGACCCGGCCGGTGGTGACTGATTCGTCGGTGGTCGCCGACTCGACTGTGGTCCCCGACCCGGCGACGGTCACGGATTCGACCGCGATGCCTGGCTCCGCGGTGCCCGACTCCGGAATGGCGCGCGACTCGACGGTGAGCGACACGGTGTCGCGCTAGGGCCGAATGCGGATGCGGGCGTTCCCGCCGCCTGACCGCTCGGGGAGACCCGTCCCATCGCTGTACTGGTGGGACGGGTCTCCGTGTGTCGGCCCATGGCTGGCGCGGTTACAGCAGCTCCGACACCGGGTGGGACTCGCCCGCGGCGAACCGGCCCGGGCGGAGGCTGGTCACGTCGAGGCTGGCCCGTCCGTGGCAGATGATCTCCGCCAGCAGCTGGCCGAGGGCGGGCGCGTGCATCACGCCATGACCGGAGGAGCCGTTGAGGAGAAACAGGTTGGGGCACTCGTCGGCCGGACCGAGAATGGCGTGCTTGTCGGGCGACATCTAGTACAACCCGGCCCAGGCGCCCGGCCGGTCGATCGGGACCCCGCGGAGCACCGGCACCCGCGCCTGCGCCATGGCCACCACCGCGTCGATCCACGCGGGATCCACCCTGGCATCGAACGGCCGGCCGGGGATGCCGGGAGTCGGCCAGAGCAGGAGGACGCGGCCGTCGCGCACCCGAAGGTGGAAGCCGTCGCCGGCCCAGATCGTCATCGGCATATCGGCCGGCAGGAGGCGGCATGGCCCGGTGGTGGCGATCTGCCGCCGGAGCGGCACCACCGGCAGCGTCACCCCGGCCAACGCCGCCACCGAGGCGGCCCAGGGGCCGGCCGCGTTCACCACCGCGCCGACCGCGATGCGCCCGGCGTCGGTCTCCACTTCGACGATCCGTCCTGACCCGTCCCGCCCGAGCCGGCGCACCTCGGCCCCCCACACCTGCCGCACACCCAGCCGGGCGGCGGCGGTGAGGTAGCCCTCGAGGATGCGGAGCGGGCGAATGAAGCCGTCGGTGGGACAGAAGGCGCCGCCGGCGATGCCGTCGACCCGGATGGCGGGATTGATCCGCGCGATCTCCGCGGGCGAGACCTCGACCGCCTCGGTCAGCCCCTCGGCGTGCTGCACCGCCCGGCCGACGCGGAGCAGGTCGAGCTCGGCGTCGCTCCCGGCGAGCCAGAGATAGCCGGCCGGTGCGTAGCCGGGGTCCACTCCGGTCTCATCCGCGAAACGGCGGAGCTTTTCCCGAGCGAGCAGCGAGAGGCGCACGTTGATGGCCGTGGCGTACTGGGCCCGATAGCCGCCGGTGGCGAGCCCGGTGCTTCCGGCGCCCGGGCCATCCGACCGGTCGAGGACGACCACGTCGGGCTGGCCGAGGGCGGCCAGGTGATAGGCCACGCTCGCGCCCATCACGCCGCCTCCGATGACGGCAACCGCGGCGCTGCTCACGGAACCGCCGGGCTCATGCGGTGAAGACGTGCTCGGGGTGCCTGAAGCTCTTGAACTCGAGGGCGTTGCCGCTCGGGTCCAGAAGGAACATCGTGGCCTGCTCGCCGGGCTGTCCCGGATAGCGGATCCGGGGCTCGAGGATGAAGCGATGATCCGCCGCGCGGATCCGGCCGGCCACCGCCTCGAACTCCTCCCAGCCGAGCAGGGCGCCGAAGTGCGGCATCGGCACCAGGATGTCTTCCACCTTGCCGGTGTTCCGGGTCGGCGTGACTTCGCCGGTCGTGTGGGCCGAGATCTGGTTGCCGAAGAAGTCGAAATCCACCCAGGTCTCGGTGCTGCGGCCCTCGCGGCACCCGAGGACCTGGCCATAGAAGCGGCGGGTGGACGCGAGATCGCGGACGAAGAAGGCGAAGTGGAACGGCTGGGACACCGGGCGCTCGCGAGTGAGATCGCCCCAAGTTGGGGCCGGACTGCCTCTGGTGGGAAGCCCCCCGGCCCCCGTCCGGGCGCCGCCGGACAATGGAGAGCCCGGGGAAGCCGGCCACCCGGGCGACAGCGGGCACCGGCGCGGCGTGCCACCGACGGCGTTTGTCGCATGAACCGTCGGAAAACGACGGTATCGGGTCGAGTTATGACGTTATATTCTCCCCGGTATGCCCCGCCCGAACTCCCGCACTTTCCCGTGGCCCCCGTGAGCCGCGAGGCCGCCGACGCGTCTCCGCCGCCGATGCTCAAGCACTGGCGCGAGATGAAGACGCAGCACCCCGACACCATCCTGTTCTATCGGGTCGGCGATTTCTACGAGATGTTCCACGAGGACGCCCAGCTCGCCGCCCGGGTGCTCGAGATCACCCTCACCGCCCGGGGCGACGGCGTGCCGCTGGCCGGCGTGCCGGTCAAGGCCGCGGCCGATTATCTCCGCCAGCTGATCGGCGCCGGACACCGGGTCGCCATCTGCGAGCAGGTCGAGGACCCCCGGCTGGCCAAGGGGCTGGTCCGGCGCGAGGTGGTCGAGACGGTGACGCCCGGCGCCATGCTGCAGGAGGGCTGGCTGGCCGGGGCGAAGAACAACTTCCTGGTTGCGGTGGCGGGCGGCGGCGCCCAGGTGGGCCTGGCGGCGATCGACCTCAGCACCGGCGAGTTCCTGCTGGAGACGCTGGAGCAGTCCGGGCTCGCCGAAGCCCTCGGCCGACTGGGCCCGGCCGAGGTGGTGGTGCCCGGGGAGCTGGCGCTGCCGGCCTCGGACGGGGTGCTCCGCACGGTGCGGGAGCGGTGGGAGTTCGACCCCGACCTGGCGCGCGAGGAGCTGGCCCGACGGTTCGCGCTCGCCTCGCTCGACGGTCTGGGCCTGGGCCCGGCGGACGATCCGGCTCTGGGCGCGGCTGGCGCGCTGCTGCGCTATCTCACCGAGCTCCAGCCGGCGGGCCTGCCCCACCTGGCCCGGCCGTTCGTCCGCCGGAGCGACGGGTTCCTCTGGCTCGACGAGATGACCCGGCGCAACCTGGAGCTGGTCGAACCGCTCCGGGCCGGGGCCCGCGGCTGCACGCTGCTCGAGACCATCGACGCCACCGTCACCCCGATGGGCGGCCGGCTGCTGCGGCAGTGGCTGCTGTCGCCGCTGCGCGATCCGATGGCGATCGGCTACCGGCTGGACGCGGTCGAGGTGGCCGTGCGCGACGGGCGCGGACGGGCCCGGCTGCGCGAGGCGCTCGACGGGGTGCGCGACGTCGAGCGGCTGGCCGGTCGGGCAGCGGCGGGACGCGCCACGCCCCGCGAGCTGGGCGCCCTGCGCGACTCATTCCTCCGCCTGCCCGATGTCGCCGAGGCGCTAAGCGCGCTGGCCGCGTCCACCCTGCCCGGCGGCGGACCGGCCGCCGCCCTGGCCGACGCGGCCGACGAGCTGGACCTGCTGGCCGACCTCGCGGCCGAGCTGGCGCGGGGACTCGAGGAGCGGCCGCCGGCGCTGCTGGCCGACGGAGGCGTGATCCGGGCGGGGTACGACGCCGAGCTCGACGAGCTCAGATCGCTCCGGGACGGCGGCCGGCAGTACATCGCGTCGCTGCAGCAGCGGGAGCGCGAGCGGACCGGGATCCCGTCGCTCAAGGTGGGCTTCAACAAGGTGTTCGGGTACTACCTCGAGATCACCAACGCCCACGCCGCCCGAGTGCCGCCGGACTACGAGCGGCGGCAGACGCTGGCCTCGGCCGAACGCTACGTGACCCCCGAGCTCAAGGACTACGAGGCGCGGGTGCTCGGGGCGGAGGAGCGGATGGGCGTGCGCGAGGCGGAGCTGTTCGGCGGGCTCAGGGCAACGGTCGGCCAGGCGATTGGCCGGATCCAGCGGACTGCCCGGGTGCTGGCCCGACTCGACGTCTGGACCGCGCTCGCCGACGGCGCCGTGGCCGGCCGCTACGTCCGGCCCGAGCTGCACGGCGGATACGACCTGGTGCTGCGCGGCTGCCGCCATCCGGTGATCGAGCGGATGATGCCGCGCGAATCGTTCATTCCCAACGACGCCCGGTTCAGCGAAGCCGAACGGGTGGCCCTGGTGACCGGCCCCAACATGGCGGGCAAGTCCACCATCCTGCGGCAGATCGGCCTCTGCGTGGTGCTGGCCCAGATGGGGGCCTTCGTTCCGGCCGACGCGGCCTCGGTCGGGGCGGTGGACCGGCTGTTCACCCGGGTCGGCGCCAGCGACAACCTGGCGCAGGGACAATCCACCTTCATGGTGGAGATGAGCGAGACCAGTGCCATCCTCCACAACGCCGGGCCGCGGAGCCTGGTGCTGCTGGACGAGATCGGCCGAGGCACCTCGACCTATGACGGCGTGGCCATCGCCTGGGCGGTGACCGAGCACTTGCACGACCGGGTCGGGTGCAAGACCATGTTCGCCACCCACTACCACGAGCTGATGCAGCTGCCCGAGCGGCTGCAGCACGCCCGGAACTACAACGTGGCGGTGCGCGAGACCGGCGAGACCGTGGTCTTCCTTCACCGGCTCGAGCCGGGCGGGACCGATCGTTCGTACGGCATCCACGTGGCCCAGCTGGCCGGCCTGCCGGACAGCGTGGTGCGGCGGGCGCGCGAGATCCTGGGCACGCTCGAAGGTGACCACCGGGTTGTGCCCGGCCCGCCGCCCGACGCGGCCCGGGATCCGGGACAGCTGGCGCTGTTCTCCGACCCGGCGCCGCCCGATCCGATGGTCGAGGAGCTTCGGCTGATGGACGTGAACACACTGACCCCCCTCGAGGCGCTCAACCGCCTGGCCGATCTCAAGCGGCGGGCGGAGGACCGCCGGTGAAAGCGCTGCCGCTGCTGGCTCTCGCCCTGGCGACGGGCCTGGCCTCCGGCTGCAAGGGCAAGGACGACGGCAGCTTCCGCCTCTCGACCAACGTGCCGACGCCGCCGACCAGCGACGCCGACCAGCCGCCGGTGGCGATCAACCCGGTGTCCCCCGTGGAGTATCCGGTGCCGCTGCTGGAGCAGGGCATGGAGGGTCGGGTGCTGCTCCGGCTCTATGCCGACTCGATGGGCACGCTGCAGCCGGACTCGACCCGGGTGGCCGAGTCGAGCGGGTACCCCGCCCTCGACTCGGCGGCGGTGGGCGGCGCCGCGTCGCTCCGATTCTCGCCCGCGCTGCGCCACGGGCGGCCGGTGGCCGGCAGCTTCCTGCAACCGGTCCATTTCCGGAATCCGCGCACCCAGAGCGCCCCATGACCCCACCGCATCTCCGCCCGTACGACTCGGTCCTCGGAACCATCGGCTGGACGCCGCTGATCCGGCTCGGCCGAATCGGGGCCGGGCTCACCACCCCGATCTACGGCAAGGCCGAGTATGTGAATCCGGGCGGGTCGGTGAAGGACCGGATCGGGCTCGCCATCATCGAGGACGCCGAGCGGCGGGGGGAGCTCAAGCCGGGCGGGACCGTGGTCGAGGGCACCAGCGGCAACACCGGCGTGGGGCTCGCGATCGCGGCCAGCCTCAAGGGCTACCGCTGCATCTTCACGATGCCGGACAAGATGTCGATGGAGAAGGTGCGGCTGCTCAAGGCCTACGGCGCCGAGGTGGTGGTGACCCCGACCGCCGTGCCGCCGGACCACCCCGACCACTACGTGATGAAGGCCAAGCAGATCGTGAAGGAGACGCCCAACGCGGTCCTGGCCAACCAGTTCTACAACCAGGTCAACCCGGAAGTGCACTACGCGACCATGGGCCCGGAGATCTGGCAGCAGACCGAGGGACGGGTCACCCACCTGGTGGCGGGAGCGGGCACCGGCGGAACCGTGAGCGGCGCCGGCAAGTACCTCAAGGAGCAGAACCCCCGGATCCGGGTCATCGCGGGCGATCCGATCGGGTCACTGTACACGAACTACCACCGCACCCGAGCGATGGGCGAAGGGCACCCCTATAAGGTGGAGGGGATCGGGGGCGACAAGATTCCCACCACCGTCTGGTTCGACTGGGTGGACGAGTTCCGGCAGGTCTCGGACAAGGCGTCGTTCCTGATGGCCCGGCGGCTGGCCCGGGAGGAAGGCATCCTCGTGGGTGGATCGGCCGGCCTCAATGTGGCCCTGGCGGTGGATCTGGCCCGGGAAGTGGCGGATCCCTCGGCCCTGATCGTCACCATCCTGTGCGATACCGGCGAGCGGTACCTGTCCAAGCAGTTCAACGACGCCTGGATGCAGGAAAATCAGATGCTGGACACGCCGCGCTCGACGGTCCAGGAGCTGCTCGCCCGGCGGCCGGCCAACTCGCCGGCGGTGGTGAGCGTGGCCCCCGCCGCGGCAGTCCGGCAGGCGCTCAACCTGATGAGCACCTGGGGGGTGAGCCAGATCCCGGTGCTGGAGGACGGGCAGTCGGTGGGCGGGCTGATCGAGGGCACCCTGATGACCCGGGCTCTGGCCCAGCCGGCGCTGCTCGAGCGGCCGGTCAGCGAGGTGATGGATCCGCCCTTCCCGGAGGTCGAGGCCGGTACCGCCACCGACCGGGTGGGGGCGATGCTCACCCGGGAGAATCCCGCGGCGCTGGTGCGGAAGGACGGCAAGCTGATCGGTATCGTGAGCCGGTACGACGTGCTTCAGCAACTGATCGGGACGAGGTAAGCCATGCGCGTCACGGTTCTCACCGGCGGAACCTCCGCCGAGCGCGACGTGGCCATCGCGTCCGCGGTCCAGGTCATCACGGCGCTCCGGTCGCGCGGGCACGAGGTGGCGGTGGTGGACACCGCGCGGGGCTACATCCCGGAGGCGGACGAGCGCTCTCTGCTGTCGGGATCAGTGGGAGTCACGCCCCCCTCAAGCGACCAACTCCAGGGGTTGGAGCAGGGCCTGCTGCTCTCTGGCCTAGGCAACATGGCCGCGGTCCGAAAGGCCGACGTGCTGTTTCTGGCACTCCACGGGGGCCGGGGTGAGGACGGGACCCTGCAGACCCTGCTGGAAATGGTGGGGGTGCCCTACACCGGCAGCGGCCGGCTGGGCAGCGCCATGGCGATGGACAAGGACATCTCGAAGCGTCTCTTTCGGATAGCCGGGGTGCCGACCGCCGACTGGGTGATGGCGCCCGCAGACGGCGCCCGGGTGGCGCGAGATTTTGGGTGGCCGGTAGTAGTGAAGCCCTCCAAACAGGGCTCCACCGTTGGGTTGACCGTCGTCAAGCGGGCCGAGGACTACCCGGAGGCGGTGGCCCTGGCGCGGCGGTTCGACGACGAGGTGATGATCGAGCGGTTCGTCCCAGGACGCGAGCTGACGGTCGGGGTACTGGAAGGAAAGGCCCTGGCGGTGGGGGAGATCATCCCACGGCACGAGATTTTCGATTACGAGTGCAAGTACACGCCCGGCATGTCCCAGGAGATCTTCCCAGCCGACCTTCCCCCCGCCGTTACGGGAGAATGCCACCGGTTGGGCCTGCTGGCACACGAGGCGCTCAAACTGGGCGGCTACTCCCGGGTCGATTTTCGCTTGACACCGGCCGGGGAACTCTTCTGTTTAGAGGTGAACACCTTGCCGGGCATGACGGCGACCAGCCTCCTCCCCCAGTCGGCGGCGGCGGCCGGCATTGCGTTTCCGGCGCTGTGCGAGCGGATCTGCGGCGCCGCCCGGCTCGGCCGCCACACGGAACAGTCCTAGCGGTCGCGGGGTCTCAGTCCAGAAGGCGCGGTCCGATGAACCTGTCTCCCTCCAACCGTCTGACCCCGTGGGTGGGTCGTCTCATCATCGCCAACGCGGTGGTGCTGCTCCTGCTCATGACGGTGTTCACCTCGCCGGCCCTGCAACAGGCGCTCCGGTTCACACCCGGGCGCGCCCTCGAGCAGCCGTGGACGTTCGTCAGCTACATGTTCGTCCACGTCGGGCTCCTGCACCTGCTCGGCAACATGATCATGCTGTTCGTGTTCGGTCCGCCGGTCGAGGCCCGAATGGGCGGCCGGGCCTTCCTGCTCTACTATCTCTACTGCGGCATCGGCGCGGCGGTGCTCTCGCTGGCGCTCTCGGGCATCCTGCCGAGCGCGGCGGCCCCGTTCGCCGGCGCGTCGGGCGCGGTGCTGGGCGTGGGCGTGGCGTTCGCCATGCTGTGGCCTGATGCCGAGCTGTTGGTGTTCCCCCTGCCCACCCCGATCCGGGCGCGGACGCTGATCCTGTTCCTGGTCGGGATTGACGTCATCTTCTCACTGATGCTGCCACGCGACGGGATCGCCCATTTGGCCCACGTGGGCGGGGCGGCGTTCGGCTTTCTCTTCTTTCGGCTGCAGTCGTTCTCGCGCCGCACTCCGCACCCGCCGCCGCGTGCCGTCGAGCGGGTGGTGATGGTGCAGTCGGGCTCGGCCGAGCCCGAGCGGCGGACGCCGCCGACCCCGCTCCGTCCCCGCCGCCGGGCCGAGGCCGACCCGGTCGCCGCCGAGGTGGACCGGGTGCTCGACAAGATCAGCGAGCAGGGCATCGCCAGCCTGACCGCCGCCGAGCGGCGCTTTCTTGACGAGGTGTCGAAGCAGAAGAAGCAGGACCATTAGCCCGCGAGGGAACGCGCCCGCGTTCCCTCTTGCATCTGTATCCGGCCTTTCGTATTGTCTGCCGTGCTGATCAATCTCCTCCCCGATTTTCTTGCGGTGCTCGGCGCCGGCGACCGGGAGGCGGCCTATCGGCAGTATCGCGAATCCCACCGACCGATCCTCGACGCCTACTGGCGAAACTACGTTCTCGATCCGGACAGTCCGCACGCCGGAGCGATCATCACGGCCGCGCTCCGGGCCGATCGCAGCGACATCCTCACCCTCGCCGACTCCGTCAATCTCGTTCAGCTCGCCGAAGACGCCATTGCCAAAGCCGACGCGCTGCTCCAGGTCGACCGCCCGACCGACACCTACCTCATGGTCGGGCTCGGCGGTGCCAACGCGGGCGAGCTGGTGGTGGGCGGCCGCGGGATCGCCTTCGTCTGCCTCGAGCACTTCACCGGCCGGGTCAACCCCGAGACCTACGGGATGGGGCTGCCGCCCGACCTGATCCCGCTCTGGATTGCGCACGAGCTGGCGCACACCGTCCGCTACACCTCGCCCGCCAGCGGGAGCGACATGCGGCGGCTGGTGGCGGAGGCGGGCGGGTACTACGACTACTGGTCCACCGGCAGCCGGGCCGCATTGCGGGAGCTGCTGGTGAACGAGGGCCTGGCGGTGCACGCGGCACAAGCCGTGGCCCCCGGCTTCGACGCGGCCGACTATTTTGGCTATCCGCGCCGCCAGTACCACCGCCTGCGCGAAATGGAAGCCTTCCTGCGGCGCGTGGTCGAGCCGGACCTGGACCAGAGCGGCCTCGGCCTCCGGCTGCGGTACCTGTCGGGCGGGATGAGCCCCAGCGCGCGGCTGGTGGGCGGCCGGGTGCTGCCCGAGCGCTCGGGCTACTACCTGGGCTACCGGATGAGTGAGGCGCTGGTCGGAGAACGGGGTCTGGCCGAGGCGCTGCGGGCGCCGGCGGCGGACTTCCAATCGGCAGAGGATGTGGCGCGGGGGATCCAGACGGCCTGAGGGCCTACTTCCCGACACAGAAGCTGGCGAACACCCGATCGAGCACTTCCTCCACATCCACCGCCCCGACCAACTCGTCGAGGGCGGTCGTCGCCTGGCGGACGTGGTGCGCCGCCAGCACCGCATCGGCGATGGCGATCGCGCCCGCGGTCGCGGCCGGACCCCCGCCCATCTGCTCCAGGGCTCCGGCCAGCGCCGCGCGGGCACGGACCAGCGCGGTCCGGTGCCGTTCGCGGGTCAGGGCGGGCTCGAGGTCTGCCAGCGTGATCCGGCCGGCGAAGATCCGCTCCGCCACTGCCTGCCGCAGCCGGTCGAGGCCCTCGCCGGTCACGGCCGAGACACCGATGTCGTCGCCCGCTGCCATCACTGCCTCCCCCAGATCACACTTGGTCCGCACCAGCAGCACCGGATGCGCCTCGGCGATCGCGCGCTCGTCCGGGCCGGGCATCCTCCCGCTTTCCACGCAGAGCAGCACCAGGTCGGCCGAGGCGAGATAGCGCCGGCTCATCTCGACGCCGAGGCGGTCGATCCGCTCGGGCGCCTCCCAGAGCCCCGCCGTGTCCACCAGCCGGACCGGCCAGCCGAGAAAGTCGGTGTGGGCCTCGACCGCGTCGCGGGTGGTGCCGGGCAGTTCGGTCACCAGAGCCCGGTCGCGGCCGAGGAGGGCATTGAAGAGGGATGACTTGCCGGCGTTGGGGCGGCCGGCCAGCACCAGCAGAGCGCCCTCGCGGAGCCGCTCGGCGGCCGGCGCGGTGGCGAGCAGCCGTTCGATCCTTCCGGCCACATCGCCCAGCTGGGTGGCGATCCGCTCCGGCGGGATCGGGCCGTCGTCCTCCCCCGGGAAATCGATCTCGTAGGCCAGCAGGCCTTCGGCCTCGACCAGCGCGGCGCGGAGCTGGACCAGGCGGCGGGAGAGACCGCCGTCGAGCTGGCCGAGCGCGGCGCGGGCCTGGGCGGGCGCGATGGCGTCGATCAGGTCGCCGACGGCCTCGGCCTGCACCAGGTCGAGCTTGCCATTGAGCACCGCGCGGCGGGTGAACTCGCCGGGAGCGGCCTGGCGGGCGCCGGCGGCCTGGAGGGCGGCGAGCAGGCGGGCGGGCGCGAGGAGACCTCCATGACAGGAAAACTCGACGAGGTCCTCGCCCGTATAGCTGTGCGGCCCCACGAAGACGGTGTAGAGGCCCCGGTCGATCGGCTGGCCGCCGGCGTCCCGGAAGGTGGCGAGCGTGGCAGTGCGCGGCGCCGCCGCATCGAACCCGGCCACCACCCGGGCGGCGATCTCGAGCGCACCGTCTCCACTCAGGCGAATCACCGCCAGGGCCGAGCGCCCGGCCGGTGTGGCCAGGGCCATGATGGGATCGGACAGCATCCGGGAAAGGTACTGCGCCGCGACCCTGCCGCGCGCCGGCGCATCTTTGGCGTGTTTGCCGCGCATCCCTCGCCACGCTTGGTGCTTCGACCTCGCTCCGGGGAGATATCCATGATGGCATTGAGCTCGATGGTGGCGCTGGCGGCGGTTCTCGCTGCCCCCGCCGGGTCAACGCGCGAAGGCCCGGACTCGACCGAGGTGACGCTGGAACTGGTGGATGGCGGGCGCGCGGTAATCCAGGCATGGCTCGACGGGAAAGGGCCGTACCGGCTCGCGGTCGAGACCGGGTCGCCCGAGGTGATCCTGTCGGCCTCGCTGGTGAGCGCCCTGGCGCTGCCGCCAGCCGGCTGACACGGCTGCAGGTGGTGGGCCGGGCCATCGTGGGGGGCGGGGCGCCGGTGGTCGTCAAGGCCGCGGCCCTGGCAGGCGATCTCAGGCTGGGGCGGCACGTCTTCCGCCATCCGCGGATCGCGGTCCACCCGCTGCCGCCGGACATCCCATCGCCGATGACGATCGGGCTCGAGGCCCTACGGCATTTCAGCCTGACGATCGACCAGCGCTCGATGCGGATCCGGTTCACCCGCGCCGACACCACCGCGATCACCGACTAGCCCGCGGCGGGCGCCGCGGGGCTCAGGCTTTCTTCTTGGTCTTGCCGCTCCCCGCCCCGCTCGCGGCCGGCTTGGTGCCCACCACCGGTGCCGCGTGCTTGCGGAGCCGCTCCCGGGCCAGCAGCCACTGCTGCGGAATGCTGGCCAGGTTGCTCACCGCGTAGTACAGGTTGAGACCCGAGGCGAAGTTGAGGAACAAGAACGTCATCATGACCGGCATGATGTACAGCATCATCTTCATCTGCGGATTCGGCTCCATCCCGACCTGGCCCACCTTGCTGAGGCCCCACATCGAGGCGCCCATGAGGACCGGGATGATGTAGAGCGGATCGGGCCGGGAGAGGTCCGGCAGCCACAGGAACGCGGCCCCGCGCAGCTCGATCGTGTTCTGGAACACGAAGAAGAGCGCGAACAGCACCGGCATGGGCAGCAGCATCGGCCAGCAGCCGCCCAGCGGATTGACGTTGTACTCCTTGTACAGCTTGAACATCTCCTGCTGCATCTTCTGCGGATCGTTCTTGTGCCGGTCCTGGATCTCCTTCATCAGCGGCTGGACCGCCTGCAGCTGCATGTTGGCCCGCATCGCCTTCTGGTTGAGCGGCCAGAGAAGGACCCGGACCATGATGCCGAAGCTGACCAGCACCAGGCCGTAGGCCAGGTGCAGGTGCTGGTGCATCCAGACCAGCAGCCAGCGCACGCCGACCGCGACCGGCCGGATGATGGTCCGGAAGCCGGGCCAGCCGTACGGGTTGACGTCGTCGAAGCCACGGCCGAGCCGGCCGAGCCGATCGTACTCCATGGGGCCGGCATAGGCGGTGTAGCTGAACTCGCCGCCGGGGGGCAGCGGGACACTGAGGCTGACGTCGGCCTCGGTCGGGCTCTTCTCGGTGGTGGGCCGGCCGGTTAGCGCAGCCCCGCCGATCCGGCCGCCGGTGCTGTCGTAGGCCAGGATGCCGGTGACGAAGTACTTCGACTTCATCGCCACCCAGTCGAGCGGGCCGCTCACGGTGCGGGTCTCGCCCGGCTTGAGGCTGGCGAGGTCGATCCGCTCGGCGTCGTCGCGCCGGGTCACCACCGCGAGAGCCCGGTGGTTCTCGACGATGTTCGCCTCGGTGTTGGCCAGGGTGGGTCCCATGCCGACCAGGAGGGTCCCGCCGTTGGGCCCGACCCCGGTGACCCGGCCGCTGACCTCGATCCGGTAGTCGTCGGGCACAAAGCGATAACTCAACTCGACCGCCACCGGGCCCCGGGCAGCGGTCAGCCGGAGCGGCTGGCCGGCCGCGGCATCGAGCGAGTCGGCCGAGGCGGCGAAGGTCCACTGGTCGAGCGGCAGGGTGTCACGGCCGAGCACCAGGACCAGGCCGAGGAGCCGGCTGTCGCGCGGCAGAAGCTCCGCCGTCCCGCCGCTATCGGCCGGGGACATCGAGCGGTAGTGGGTCAGGCGGGCCTCGACCAGGCGGCCGCCAGCCGTGCTGATGCCGTAGGTGTAGATCGGCGAGATGACCCGGACTACGCGGGCCGGGGCGGCGGCGCCGCTGTCGGCCTGGGGCCGGAGGCTGTCGACCGGCGCGGTGGCGGCCGAGACGGCGGGCGCCGTGGTGGCCGAGGTCGCCGCCGGCCCGGCGGCCGGGCCCGCGGCGACGCTGTCGGTTCCCGCAGCGGGGGTGGGCCGGGGTGGACGCTTGATGAAGATCGCGGGCGTGATGGCGATGACCATCATGAGGAGAATCGCCCAGACGGTACGGCGGTCCATGAGCTCAGATCACACTGGTCAGGGGACGGGGTCGAACCCGCCCGGATGGAACGGATGGCAGCGGGCGAGCCGGCGCAGGGCCAGCCAGCCGCCCCGAAGGGCGCCGTGGCGGGTGACCGCCTCGAGCGCGTACTGGGAGCAGGACGGATGAAAGCGGCAGCTCGGCGGCAAGGCGGGCGAAACGAAGCGCTGGTACCCGCGGATGAGCGTGGCGACGAGACGACGGGGGACGCGGGCCAGACCGGGCACCGGTCACCCCGCCCTCAACACCGTGCGCCGCCAGGCGAGCAGCTCGGTCCGCAGGGCGTCGAACGAGGCGCCGTAGGCTTCGCGGCGCGCCTTGATCAGGAGGTCCCACGCGGGCTGGGCGGGCTGCAGCTCGAGCCGCCAGATCTCGCGCAGGCGGCGGCGGATACGGTTGCGGGCCACCGCGGTCGACTGAAACTTCGGAACGATCAGTCCCATCCGCGGGTGGCCCGTCGTGTTGTCCATCCAGATCATGTCCAGATGCTCAAAGCGGCGGCGCCGTCCCTGGGTGAGGCACCGCCGAATGTCCGACGCGCGCGCGAGCCGGTGGGCCCGCGGGAGGCGCGCCGAGGGCGTCAGGAGCCCCCGTGCTTCGACGGCAGCGAGACCGTGAGCGACTTGCGGCCCTTCTTGCGGCGGCGGGATAGAACTGCCCGTCCCCAGCGCGTGGCCATGCGAGCGCGGAAGCCGTGCTTGTTGATCCGGCGCTTGTTGCGCGGCCGATACGACGGTTTCATGCGGGCGTTCCTCCAAAGTGAGCCCGGGAAGCTAGTTAGGAAGCGGGGGTTGGTCAAGCGGACGGGGCCGGGGCGGTAGTGTCCGGTTATGACTGTAACGGATTTCCGGGGGCCTAGTCGGCGGGGGCGTCCTTGTCGAACAGGCCCCGGATCGGCTCCGCTACCTTCTTGGCCTTGGGTGCCTGCTTGTAAGTCCGGTTGACCCCTGACGTCTGTGGGTAGTCGATCCGTTTCCCCTCTAGCAGCTCGCCCACTGTCAGAAGCTGAATCCGGGGGTGCTTTCCCCATGGTGACTCATACAACCCCGCGCTGGCCGCTTCCTGCCGCATAGGTTTAGTGGGCTCCTCGAAGCTCAGAAGCACGCCCATTTCGGCCTTCTCCCGCTGCATCACCCCACCGAGCGAATGCACTTGATCCCGCCCGACGTGGCCCGCCTTCACTGAGAGGATGATTTGGTGTGTTTTGCCCCCGGCGGTGCCGTCGTGGAAGTAGAGTCGGCCGTCAATGCCCTTGTCTGCCCCCTTCTTCTGTTCGGCTGGGCGAGCGCCGACAAGCCCCAGCGCCCACCACTGGAATTGGTAGGGATCGGATGCGGCCAGCACCTCGGCGTCCTCGACCGTCGTGGGTTCACCGACCACCTGGTAGTTCACGTTGGCCCCGTATGTGTCCCGGAGTCTCGTCTTGATGAGGGCGATTGCGAGATGCGTAACGTCAATTCCAATCCATCGGCGGCCGAGTTTCTGAGCGGCGGCAACCGTCGTCCCGCATCCGCAGAACGGGTCCAGCACCGTTGCTCCCTCAGCACTGCTCACCTTGATGATCCGCTCTAGAAGTGCCTCGGGTTTCTGTGTGGGGTAGCCAAGCCGCTCGGCCGCCTGCGAGTTCAGGGGTGGGATTGTATCCCAAATATCTTGGAGTGCGGCCCCCTTGGCCTCCTCGGCGTAGACCTTCAACCGAGGCATGCCCCCCTTGTTGGCTGGCCAGTAAATCCGCCCCTCCTTCTCCAGGTCGTCGAGCTTCCCCACCCCGTACTTCCAGTGTCCCCCCTTGGCCGTAATGTCTATTCCGCGCCACGGCTTACCAGATTCGCCGTGTCGCGTTCCGAGGGCATGGAGCGTGATGGGATAAAACTTTCTCCCGCCGGGCTCTACATAGGTATACCGCTCCGCAATGTATTCCTCATCGCGCTCAAACTGCGCGTTCCAGGTGTAGTCCTCGGACTTTGAGTAGAACAGGATGGTGTCGTGTAGGGGGCCGTACTTGGATGAAGAGTTGTGCGCACCAGAGCGTTTCCATATCACCTCGCTCCGGAATTGCTCGGGTCCGAACACCGCGTCAAGCAACATTTTCAGATAGTGGCTGGCCGTCGGGTCGCAGTGGAGATACAGCGACCCGGACGACTTTAGCACCCGGCGCAGCTCGACGAGACGGGGGGCCATCATGGCCAAATACGCCAGCATGTCATTGTCGCCAAGGAACGTGCGGAATGCGAGCATTGCCTGCGCGACCTTGCCGCCAGCTTCCACCGCCTCCTGGTAGGCCGCCGCCGCCGCCTCGTCCCACTCCCAGGTGTCCTCGAATGCTCGAATCTGCGCCGCCGCCCGCGTGCCGTCCTTCTCAGCGAACAGCACGTTGTAGTTCTGATTTGAGTTGAACGGCGGGTCTAGGTAAACGAGGTCTACCGACTCGTCCGGGACGTGCCGGCGGAGCACGTCGAGATTGTCGCCGTAGTAGAGCAGGTTGTCTGTAGGGGGCATGTCGGGGAGCATACCAAGGCCGCCGCCGCGCCTCAAGCGTTAGCGCGACGGCAGGAGCCGTTGCGGGTCCATCAGGGCCACGATGTCCTTGACGGTCCAAACCTTGTCCGTCAGGCCCGACGCCATAGCCGGGGTCGTCTTGACGCCCTGAGCAGCCTTGGTGAGCGTCTGGTGGGGACGGCAGTAGTTGTAATACAGGAAGAACAGGCTGGCCGCGTGGGCGTGATTCTCCGCCTTCTTGGAGAAGGCGTTGGTCAGCCGGGTATAGCGGCGGCTCTGCATGCGAAGGGTGAGGTTCGACCGCTCGACATAAGACGTAGAGACAAGGTCCGGGTCCGGAGTTCCGATCACACGGATTTTCTGTGTGCCGGTGCAGACGGGGGGGCTGTACCGCCGCGACGAATCCACCCCACTCTCAAGCTGGCCGTAGCTCTTCACCAACTGCGCATAATCCACTTCATCGAAGCGGAAGGCGGCCCGGACGGCGGTGAGGCACATGCCGTGGCCGTCCGTCGTCAACTGAATCCGGCGGGTCACCCGCGCCCGCAAGTCCTGCATAAACTCGATGGCGTTCTCTTGGGTCCGCCCGCCCACCAGCCACGTCATGATGAGCTTGGACTCTGCATCCAGGGCCGTAAAGGTCCAAATGTCGCCATCACCCGGACGGGTGGCCCGCCGCTGCTTGGCTCCCACGAAGGCCCAAATCTCGTCCGCCTCGACCACCGCCGTCCTGAGGTTCCGGTGGACCGCATCCTGATAGGCTGACGCAAACTCCCCCGCCTCGACCATCAGCTTCATGACCGTCTCTTTGTTCGCCCCGGTCATGCGGGCGGTCGCGCGGATGCTGTTGCCCTCGCAGAGGGCAGTGATGATGGCGGCGCGACGGTCGGCAGAAAGCTTGTTCATTGTAACGGTCAATATAGCCAATTGCTAAGCATTGGTCAAGGGAGGATTGACCTAAAAGGTAGCATGGTGCTACCATTCAGGGCATGCTTCCTAGCATGCCAACCGGGCTAACCGACGAACAGGTGGTGGATTTGGTCCGGACAGCTGCTTGCAGCGCCGGGTTTTACGTCCATCGCCGGTGCCAGGACTCGGTCCAGGATCACGGCTACGATCTGGCGAGGGTACGGGGGTTGCTGGCGGGCTGCGACGTGTCGGAACTGGTGAAACATGAGCCCGATGACCAGGGGCGACCGTACTACATCGTGGAGTTCGACATTCTGGACTATGACCAATCGTTCCCGTTCTACATCAAGGTTTCTCTAGTGATACCCGAGTTGAGAGATGGCTACTTACTCTCATTCAAGCGGAAGTGACATGAGCCCATCTGAGCCCCTCATCCAGTGCCCGGCATGCAGAAGCACCGAGCTTGAAATCGAGCGCGAGGAAAAGTTTGCTCGGAGTGAGCGCGGAAAGTCTGTGGCGTACTGGCAGGAGTTTCACCGTTGCCGAGGGTGCCAAGAGGAGTTTCTAACTCCGGCGCAGTCGGATGCGAGTAGCCGGGGTCATGCATCGGCCCTCAGGAAAGCCGAGCGGCTGGTCACGCCCGATGAAATTGTCGAAGCTCGCAACCGGCTTGGCATGACCCAGGATGATTTTGAGATCGCGCTCGGGGTCGGCAGAAAGACCGTCGTCCGGTGGGAGCGTGGCACGGTGGTGCCGAGCCGAGCCGCCAACGGACTTCTTTGGTTTGCCGTTCACTACCCGAGCGTGTTTAAGAAGTATGCGCGAGCGAACGCCCCGGAGTCTGTGCGTGCAACCGCGGAAGCCCAATTGGTCGCCAGTATCAGCTCTCCCCCCGAGGGCCGCGGAATGGCCAAGGTTACCCGCTGGTCGCCTCCGAGCGCAGAGCGAACGACCACGGACGCTGGCCCAGAAATCGGGGGCGACGTGCTTGCCGGGAGTTCTGTGTGACGACGCCCGCCCTCCCTCGCGTCGAGATGACCTTAGCGCACATCTTCTTGGACCACGCTGAGTTTCGGCATCGGAGCGAGCCGCTAGACTTCGACCCGAGCGCCGAGAGGAAGCCGTCACCGCCAGCAGCTGTGACGGTCAACTTGCGGCTGGCCGAGGACAAGAAGAGTGTCGCGGTGAGGCTCCAAGTAGAGAGCGAAAACCCGGACAATCCATATATCTACTCGGTCGCTTACGTTGCGCTCTTTACCGTGCAAACGGACGCCGATCTCGACGCCGAGGAATCCAAGCCGATACGGGATAGGATGATGGCAACCGGGGCAACGGTGGCGATGCCGTTTGCACGCGAGTTGGTGGGCAACCTGACCGGCAGATCGCGGCTCGGCCCGCAGTGGTTGAATCCTATCAACTTCGCCACGCATCTACTGAATCCTGAAAGTCAGAACAAGCTAGTTCCGCCCACAATCTAGGAGCCGAGGGCCTGCCTCCATGCCTGACTACTACAACTCAGCCTTTCACGCTCACGGCGCAGCGGTCCACCACGTCGAGACGGAATGCCCTGACGGCTTGCGGGTTCCCGGCCCTGAGCGGGTATCCGGAACTGGCAACCTTCCGATGTGCAATTGGTGTCGGGATGAATCGAACCGGCGGCGGAGGCCCCCGCGCCGGTACTACTCTGGCGGGTAGAAGGTCATCTCCCAGGTCGGGCCGTCGGGCTCACCGAGAGTCATCAGCCACACGCGGCGGAGGGCGTTGACCGGGAGGCCCGCATCGAGCGCCACAGCCAGCGCACGAAATCCATCGGCGAAAGGCCCGTGGAAGCGAACGGTGGGCTCGGGGAAGGCATGCCCCGGCCCACCTTCGCAACTTTCATAGGTTTCCACCCCGCAGGCCCGGAGCGCATGCACGATATCGGCTATGCCGATATCGAGGCTACCGAGCCCCCGGCTACTCTCCAGTGGCCTTCCCGTTCGTCCAGCGGCCTTTGGCGGCCTTTCTTGCGATAGCCGTCCTATCGGCCGGGCTGAGCCTGTCTTTGCGGTTTCGGCCACCCTTCGATCCTCTTGAGACGGCGTCTGGATTATTGTCGCGCTCCCCAGGTGGCAGCGTCTTAGGGGCCTGTCTAGTCGCCTCTAACATCGTCCTGAAGGCGATTTCGGCCACGTCGGGCCGGAGCTTGGTCGGTTTCTTTGGCATAGCTGGAATCTAGGGACCGGTCCCGGAATCACCAATCGGCTTGTGTACCAAGTCATAACCGGACACTACCGGCCGGGGCCGGGGCGGGCGCGGAGGGCGATCCGCCGAGCGGCGGCGAGCAGGCCGCGGCCGCGCCGAATCGTCGTGCACGACGGCGGAGCGCGGTCGTGCGGGGCGCGGAAAATTTTCGTCGTTTCGTGCGGTCGAAAATCATTCTGTCAAGAGCGCGATCGCGCACATTTTTGGCTGGTTGACTTTTCCACACCCGTTCCGTAACATCTCCTGCCCTTGATCAGTCCCCCACCGTTTTCGAGTTCCGATGCAGCTGTCCGCAAAAGACGCATGGAAGCGCATCCTCGATGAGGCGCATCGCGAGCTTCCTGACCACACGATCCGGACCTGGCTGGAGCCGACGGAGGCGATCGCCCTCGATGAGGGTCGCCTGATCGTCGGAGCGCCGGATCAGTTCGCCGTGGAATGGAACGAGACGAAGCACGCGACGCTGCTGTCCCGCCTGGCCGAGCCGGTCATCGGGCGGCCGACGTCAGTCGTCTTCCGCGTGCACGAGGATCGTCAGAAGCGGCCGCAGATGGATTTCTTCGTCGCGCCGAGCTCGCCGGCGGTCGTGGCGGTGGCGGCCAATCCGAGTACCCAGCCGCTCAACGAGCGGTACACGTTCGACACCTTCGTCATCGGCAAGTCCAACGAACTCGCGGCCGCCGCGGCCCACGCCGCCGCCGAATCCCCGGGCAAGACCTACAACCCCCTCTTCATCTACGGCGCCACCGGGCTGGGCAAGACCCACCTGATGCAGGCCATCGCCCACACCGTCTGCCAGCGCCAGCCCGACACCCGGGTGCTCTACGTCGGGGCCGAGCAGTTCATCAACGAGGTGATCGAGAGCATCCACAGCCGGACCATGCCGGAGTTCCGCCGCCGCTACCGCGCCGACGTGGACCTCTTCCTGGTGGACGACGTCCATTTCCTCGAGGGCAAGGAGATGACGCAGGAGGAGTTCTTTCATACGTTTAACGCGCTGTACGAAGGCAACCGGCAGATCGTCCTGACCTCCGACCGGCCGCCCAAGGAGATCCCGGGGCTCGAGGCCCGGCTGGTGAGCCGGTTCGAGTGGGGCATGGTGGCCGACATCGGGCAGCCCGACCTGGAGCACCGGATCGCAATCCTGCGGAAGAAGCAGGAGCAGGACCACCTGGAGCTCACCATTCCGGACGACGTGCTGCGGTTCATCGCTGAGCACGTGCGCTCGAACGTGCGCGAGCTGGAAGGCTGCATCATCAAGCTGCTCCTGTTCGCCTCGCTCAAGCACAAGGAAGTGTCGATCGAGCTGGCCCGCGAGGCGCTGAGCGACAAAATCCGGCCGGGTGAGGACGGGATGGCGAATCCCAAGGCCCTGCCGTCGATCAACAAGGTGCAGGAGGTGGTGGCCCGGCGCTGGGGCGTGACGCCCGAGGGCCTCCGCTCGAAGGCGCGGATCAAGACGCTCACGGTGCCGCGCCAGATCGCGATGTATCTCGCGCGCGAGCTGCTGGAGATGCAGCTGGTGGAGATCGGGCAGGCGTTCGGCGGCCGCGATCACTCGACGGTGATTCACAGCGTGGACAAGGTGAGCCGGCAGATGTCGCGCGATCGCACCTTCCGCGAGCGGGTCGATCACGCGCGCCAGGAGTTGTGCGCAGAGTAATCCCCGCGTCCGCACTTGCGGTGTGGGAACTCTGGACGACGGTGGAGAGGTGGGGTCGAACGTCCCCAACGCCAACAGCGTGTCGACACGCGGCGGGGACAGTAACTCGGGACCCACGGACGGATTACGGGCGCCGCCCACATATCCAGACTCTCTACTACTGCTACTAGATCTTTTAAACTGGTAAAGCAGTACTGCTTTTTCCTCCTTGAGGAGCGGCATGAAGCTCACGATCACGCGAGAGCAACTCCAGGAAGGTCTCGTCGCCGTGGCGGCCAGCGTGCCGGCCAAGACGACGCTGCCGATCCTGTCCAACATCCTGCTCGAAGCCACCAAGGACGGCATCCGTCTCTCGGGCACCGATCTCGACATCGCCGTGAGCACCACGGTGTCGGCTTCGGTTGACCAGGAGGGCGCCATCACCTTGCCGGCCAGGAAGCTGGTCGAGATCGTCCGCGAGCTTCCCAGCGCCGCCATCCGGCTCACCGCCTCCGGCGAGCAGCGGGTGACGATCGAGTGCGGCCGCTCCAAATTCCGGCTGCTGGGCCTGCCCCGCGAGGAATTCCCGGCCTTCCCGACCGTCAAGTTCGACGGCAGCTGGCGGACCTCCTCCAAGGATCTCCAGAAGCTGATTGCCCACGTGGCCTTCGCCGCCAGCACCGAGGAGAGCCGGCCGATCCTCAACGGCGTGCTGTGGGAGCTCCGGCCCGAGCGGATGCGGATGGTGGCCACCAACGGACACCGGCTGGCCCGGATGGACGTGCCCACCCCGCCGTCGGGGAACACCGCGCAGGCCGACCTGATCGTCCCGCCCAAGGCGCTGGAGCAGATCCGCCGCCTGTTCAAGGCCGACGAAGAGGTCGAGATCGCCCGGAGCGACAACCACCTCGGCTTCCGCTCGGCCACGACCCAGATCTTCACCCGGCTGATCGAAGGCCCGTATCCGAACTACGAGCAGGTGATCCCGCGGGAGAACGACAAATCGGCGACAGCGGACAAGGCGGCGTTCTCGTCGGCGCTTCGGCGGATGAGCATCGTGGCCAGCGATCAGACCCACCGGATCCGGATGGCTTTCGCCAACGGCTCGTGCAAGCTGTCGGTCCAGACCCCGGACCTGGGCGAGGCGCAGGAGGAGATCACGGTGAGCTACGACGGCGACCCGCTCGAGATCGGGTTCAATGCCTCGTACCTGCTGGAGATCCTCAAGTACATCCCGACCGACGAGGTCCGGCTCACGTTCAAGGCTCCTGAGCGAGCGGCCACGTGCGAGCCGGTGGGCTGGAACGACCCCTCAAGCTACCTGACGCTGGTCATGCCGCTCCGCCTGGTGGATTGACCCCCGCGCGGGCCGCGCTGTGACGGTGGCCCCGGTCCGCCGGCGGGCACCGTGGTATTTTAGGAGGACACGCGAGCCTTGGAGGGCCTGATGCGCACCAACCTGAACAATTTCGATCTCGAGCCCGCCGACGGTGAGGCGTCCGGGGGCGGAGTGCTGGGCCTGGCCCTGGTGGCGCTGGCCGTCGGCGCCGGCACGGCACTGCTGTTCGCGCCCGCCGAGGGCGCCAAAACCCGGGAGGTGGTTGGCGGCCACCTCCGCGATTTCCGGGGCGAGGCGGAAAGCGCCCTGGCCCGGGTGCAGCGGGAAATTGGCCGGCGGGACGCGCGCCGCCGACGGGAACGCCGCTTGGCCGCCCTGCTCGGCCTGGCGGTCGGGGCTGCCGTAGCCGCCCTGGTGCTCCCGCAGAGCGGGCCCGACACGCGCCGGAAGCTCTCCGCGGCGGTCCGGCGGCGGAAGGAGCAGGCGGATGAGGTGGTGGATCGGGTGGTGCGGGAGCCGCAGCGGGATCCGCAGCCGGCGGCCTGAGCGGCGCGGCGAGACCCGAGCAGGCGAAGGGGGCATGCCGAGTGGCGTGCCCCCTTCGTCGCGCTCAGGGTGGCAGTTGCGGCTGCCCCAGGCGCCAGGCCGTGACGGCCTCCTTCAGCGCGAGGCGCTCGAGGTGATGGCGTAGCTGCCGGACTGCTTGACCGGCACGGTCTGACCCACGGTGGGGACAGTGATGGTCATGTCACCGGCCTCGCTGCCGAAGGCCGAGATGAGGCTGCCGTCCAGGCCCAGCACGTGGGCACCCTTCCGGGTGCCGGCGGCCTGCATCTGCAGCTCCTGGTCGCCCTGGGTGCGGGTGCCGGTGCGGTCGTAGGCGCCGTCGCTCTGGAGGGTGATCCCCTTCCGCATCCCGGGCGCGTCGCTGGCGGAGGCGTGGTAGGTCGTGACGGCGCGCTCGCTGCCGGGGAAGGCATCGGCCGTAAGCTTGTATTCGGTGGTGTCGGTCCAGGCCATGCCCTCGCGGACGCCGCCGGCGGGGAGCGCCGGAAAGAGCAGTCGGAGGCGGCCCGTCAGCTCGTCGGGCAGGGTGCCGGTGCGATCAGGGGTCAGCGCGCCGAGCCCGCCGGCGGCCGTGAGGGTCGCGGTCCACCTGGTGCCGCGGGCCGCCGCTACCGAGTCGGGCGACACCGGCTGGCCGCTCTCGAGCGCCTGCACCGAGTCGAGCACAATCGTGACCTGGTACGCTCCCGGCGTCGGCGACTCCACGACCGACACCCTGAGGAAGGCGATCCGGTCGCGGACCTGCTCCTGCGAGGCCCCGCCGGGATACTGCAGGCTCAGGCTGTCGTGCCGCTCCAGCCGGTAGGCCACGTTGCGGACCGCCTGGTAGGTCACGGCCGGACCCTTGCCCGGAGTGGTCGGCGCCGGGGCATCGGGCTCGCCCGGCCGGGGCGCGGGCGCCGGCGTGGGGGCATTGCCGGCGGTCGAGCCGCCGCAACCGGCCAGCAGCAGGGCGATCAGGAGAACGGGGGTCGTGCGCGGCGCCGTCATTTGAGAGCCGTCACCTTGGTCGTCTGGGTGATGGTGATCGGCAGCGGCTCGTTGGCGAACGCCCCCGAGATGGTCAGCGCCGAGCGGAGCTGCCAGGCGCCCCCGAGGTACTGACCCTCGGGGCTCACGAAGTAATTGCCGGTGCCCTTGCCCGAGCCCTCGATTCGGGCGGGTCCGTTGGGAGTGGGCTGGGTACCGGCCACCGTCGAGGTGTATTCGCTGGCCACCCGGAGCGCCTTCCGCGAGTCGTGGGTTTCCTTCCCGACCACCCGATAGGCCGTCACCCGCTTGACCACGACGCTGTCGGTCCCGTCGGTCGTGGCCTTGCTGCTGGTGTCGGCCCACATCTCCCCCGCCTTCACCCCGGGCTTGACCCAGGGAAAGAAGTCGGTGAGGAAGCCCTGCACCCGGAGGGCGGCGGGCGACACGTTGACGGCCTCGAGCTCGCCCAACTTGCCGTCGGCGCTGAGGAAGGCGTGGAATTCGGCACCTTTGGCGCTGTCGAAGACGGCGGTGGGAATCGGCGCGGCGCTGTCGCCGCTCATCGAATCCACCACCAGCCGCACGCTCCGTCCGCCGGCGCTGTCGGTCAGCGTGAGGGTCAGGAAGCTGGCGGTGGTGAAGGCGATGCTCTGCTTGCCCTTGCCCGCGGCGCTGGCGTCCATTTCCTGGGACAGCGTCTGGTCCACCCGGTAGCGGGTGATGAGCGGGGCGCGCTGGGCGGTGGCGGCGCTGGCGAGTCCCGCGAGGGCGGCGGCGGCGACGAATCGAGCGACCATCGTATCTCCTTGGGGGCCCGAAGCGCTGCGGCCCTCCGAACCAGGTCCGGAGGGCCGCGCTGGTCGAGCCGTAAGCCGAGTTCTGTTCCCGGCACTCGCGCGCCCGGGATGGTCATCTGTCTGGGATGGCCGTCGCCGGCCACCTCTAGCAGCCTACCCGCGGCTTGTCCTAGCGGTGTGGGTCACACCTCGCCGCTTATTTGGCCTTGCTCCGACTGGGGGTTACCGTGCCACCGCCGTTGCCGGCGGCGCGGTGGGCTCTTACCCCACCGTTTCACCCTTACCCTCCGGTTGCCCGGGTGGCGGTCTGTTCTCTGTGGCCCTGTCCGTCGCCTTTCGGCGCCCAGGCGTTACCTGGCAGTCTACCCGGTGGAGCTCGGACTTTCCTCGAGCGGCCTTGCGGCGCCCGCGACCATCGCGCTCGACCAGCGGGGGGAATATAACGGTGGCAGGATGAACCGGCGCTACCCCGCCTCGCCCAGCCGGGCCAGCCCCTGTTGGGCCTGGCGGACGAAGGGCTGGAGCGACGGATCGGCGGTGCGCCACTGGCTCAGCACCTCCTGGTACTGCTGGCGCGCCTCCGCCCGGCGGCCGAGCTGCTCGAAGGCGGCCGCGCGGAGCAGGCGGACCCGCCCGACCATGCCCCAGCGGGGGTCGAAGCCGCCGGTCCGGAAGGCCTCGGGCTCGAAGTCCTGCAGGTTCCGGAGGGTGGCCTGGTAGTCGCCGAGGAGGAAATACGCCTGGGCCGCGAGCGGCCGGCGGTAGCTGCTGTACATGATCTTGGCCTGCGACGAGTCAGGTTCGGCCAGCGCCCGGCGGGCGGCGGCCGAGTCGCCTCGGCTCAGGGCCAGCAGCGCGCGGACTTCCTTGGTCAGCGTCTCGCCAGTGAGCGCACGGTACTCGGTCAGCGCAGTGGTGTCGGCGGACGGGCCGGTGAACAGGCCGATCGCCGCCGAGGCGCCGGTGTGAGCCACGTGGGTCCGCTGCTCCGCGGGCGCCATCCGCACCGCCTCGGCGGCGCTCTGCCACACCTGCCGGAGCGACGCGGTCGGGAGCCCGGTGGCGCCGTACAGCTCACCCAGCGCCATCCGCCGCCAGCCCTCTCCCTCCTTGCCCTCGCGGCCGGGCTGGAGCACCACCTCCCGCCGGACCTGGTCGGCCAGGTCGATCGTCTTGGCGGCGCTGGAGAGGTCGCCCTGATAGGCGAACACGTTCGCGGCCGCCGCGATGTCGCCCACCACCGTGGGCGCCCCCTCATAGGTCCGGAAGTCCTGCGGGGCCACGGTATCGAGCGCGCTCCGGAGCTCCCGAGCGGCCCGGTCCACCTCGCCCGACGCGAACCGGATCCGGGCCTCCACGAACGGCAGCTCCGGGTGCACCGGCGCCGTCTGCCGGAAGCGCTCCACTTCGGCCAGGGCCGCGCTGTAGTTGCCCGCGCCGATATAGGCGTCCACCATCGCGCCGTGGGCCCGGAGCGTGGTCGGCTGGGTGTTGACCCAGCTCCGGGCACTGGCCAAGGCCTCGCTGCGGGCCCGACGGACCGCGGTGGCGCCGCCGCCGCTGTCCATCAGCGCGTGCCCGCCGTTGCCCTCGGTGAGCGCGAAGGAGTCGGTCCCCACCAGCGCGTAGTAGGGCCGGGCGCTGGCCGCCGAGCTGAGCATCGCCTGCACGTGCTCGTAGGCCAGGGCGTAGCCGGGGTCGAGCGCCAGCGTCCGCTTGAAGGCGCGGATGGCCTGGGTCCAGGCGGGCGCCTGGTTCATCCCGGTCGTATCGTGGAACCAGGCCTCGCCCAGGCCATACCAGGCGTCGGCGTCGGTCTGGTCGCGGGCCAGGAGCTGCTGGTACGCCGCCCGCGCGTCGGCGAACTCGCCGCCGAGGAAGGCGCGATAGGCGTTGATGACGGTGCGATCGTGGGCCGGCAGGTTGCCGGACTAGGCGGTGGCGCGCACGATGGCGGCGTCGGCGATCGAGTCGCCCGTGCCCACCAGCCACCCGCGGGTCAGCGCCAGCTTGTAATAGGCCAGGCCGAAGGTGGTGTCGATCCGGATCGCCCGCTCCAGCTCCCGCTCGGCCCCGCCCAGGTCCCACCGGTTGAGCTGCTCGACCCCCGCGAGATAGGCGCGGTAGGCTTCCAGCGAGGCGGTGGTGCTCCGGGCGATGCCGATCCGGACCTCGTTGGGCGCGCCCGAGAGGTCGAGCAGCTTGGCGGCCAGGTCGTCGAACAGGGGGCGAACGTCGGCGCCCGCCTGGTCGTCCACCCGGGCCACGTCCACCCGGGCCCCGCTGGCCACGTCGAACACGCGGGCGGTCAGATGGAGCGAGTCGCCCGCCTGGGCGTAGTCGCCGAGCACCACGGTCCAGACGCCGGCCTCCCGGGCCAGCCGCCGGGCGAGGTCGAGACCGACGTCGTCGCCGGGCCGGAGCCGGTGCGCGGCCATGAGGTCGTGCAGCCGCTCGTGATCCACCACGGTCAGGTCGTTCCACTGGGACAGGTTGAGCCCCAGCATGCTGACGCTGCCGTCGCGGAGCCAGTCGACCGACCGGTCATCGCGCAGGTTGTCGAACGGGAGGACCAGGATCGAGTGGCGCGGGTTGACCCCGCTCGGCGGGCCGGGGGCCCGGCGGGCCAAGCCGAACGAACCCGCCGCCACGGCCAGCGCCAGGCCCAGGCCGGCGAGGACCAGCCGGCGGCGCCGGGGCGCGGGGCGGGCGGGCGGCTGCTCGGCCACGAGCGCCTGGCGGAAGGCCTCGCCGGTCTGCCAGCGGTCGGCCGGCTGCTTCTCCAGCGCGCGCATGATCGCGGCGGCGAGCGGACGCGGGGTGTCGGGCCGGACCCGTTCGATCGGGACCGGCCGCTCGGCGATGTGTTTGGAGACTACGACCCGATTGGGCCCCCGGAACGGAGGCGCGCCGGCCAGCATCTCGTAGGCGACGACGCCGAGCGCGTAGAGATCGCTCCGGCCGTCCACCTCCTCGCCCGAGGCCTGCTCGGGGCTCATGTAGGCCGGCGTGCCGACCGCCACCCCTTGCCCCGTGCTGCTGGTGCCGCTCTCCCCCGCCATCGCCCGGGCGATCCCGAAATCGGCCAGCATGGCCCGGCCCGACGCCTGGTCGAGCAGCACGTTCTCCGGCTTGACGTCGCGGTGGACCACGCCGGCCCGGCCGGCGGCTTCGAGCGCCGCGGCCACGTCGCCCACGATCCGGGCGGCCGTGGCGGGGTCGAGCCGCTGCTCCCGGACCAGCCGCTGGCGCAGGCTCTCGCCCTCGACCTCGTCCATCACATAGTAAAGGAGGCCCTCGGCGTTTCCGGCAGTGTGGACGGCGACGATGTTGGGATGGCGCAGCCGGGCGATGGTCCGGGCCTCGGCCAGGAAGCGGCGGCCGATCGACTGGTGCGAGGCGAGCTCGGGATGGACCGCCTTGATGGCAACCCGGCGGTCGAGGGTGGTGTCGGTGGCGAGGAAGACCACGCCCATGCCCCCGCGGCCCAGCTCGCGCTCGAGCCGATACTGCGGTTCCAGCACCGCCTGAAGCGCGGCGAAGAGATCGAGGGTCGGCGTCGTCATGGTCCAACCGATGTGGGGGACGGACCCGACAATATACCGCGGCGGCGAGCGGGATTCACGGTCCGCGAGCCACCCTTGGATGCGTCACCCGGGGAAAGGGTTGCTGGCGGCGCGGAAAGGCGGTGTTTCGGGTTGAATCCCAGTTGACGTGGGAGGCCTATCCTCTTGCACCATCTCGCCGGAGGTTCCCGTGTCACCAGTCGCCGAAGCCCGTCCGACCACCGTGGCCGCCGTCCTCATGCCGGGGGAGCGCCCTCGGGTGGACGCCGCCGGCAACGGACTCTTCGCGGTCCTGCACCGCGACTCGATCCCGGACGCGGTCCGGGCAGTCCGGGAGCGGCCGGTGGACGCGGTGCTGGTGTCGGTGCACCGGTGCGGGGCGGATCAGATGGCGGTGTTGAGCCACCTGGTGCGGGAGTTCCCGTCCATCCCCACCGTCGCGCTGGTGTCCCAGCACGATCCGGGGGCCATCGAGATGCTGCTCCGGCTGGGCGCGTCGGGGGTGCGGCAGGTGGTGGACGTC
>JBBRGH010000002.1:0-31352 GCA_038240915.1 Gemmatimonadales bacterium
TCTCCATGGTGCCGATGAACCTGCTCCCGGCCGACCGCACCGCCGATTTCCTGCTCACCGGCGTCTGGGCCCAGAAGGCGGTGAAGGAGGTCAAGATCCTCGGCGGCAAGGTCCACCTCGCCGCCAGCAGCGAGGCCACCCACTTCGACCGGATTCCCCGGCCGGAGGAGATCGGCTGGTCGCCCAACCCCGCCTACGTGCACCTCACGACCAACAACACGATCTACGGCACCCAGTGGCGGAGCGAGCCCGCCGTGCCGGCCGGCGTGCCGCTGGTGGCCGACACCTCGAGCGACATGTACAGCCGGCCGATCGACGTCCGGAAGTACGGGATGATCTACGCCGGCGCCCAGAAGAATCTGGGGCCGTCGGGCGTGGTGCTGGTAATCATCCGGAAGGACCTGGTCGAGGCGGGGCCGAAGACGCTGCCCACGATGCTGCAGTACCGCACCTTCGCGGCCGAGAAGTCGCTCTACAACACGCCGCCCACCCTGGGCATCTACCTCGGGGGCGAGGTCTTCAAGTGGATCCAGGGGCAGGGCGGCCTGGCCGCCATGGCGGAGCACAACGCGAGCAAGGCCAGCCTGCTGTACGACTACATCGATGCGAGCGACTTCTTCCGGGGCACGGTGCAGCCCGACAGCCGGTCGCTGATGAACGTCTGCTTCCGGGCTCCCACCGAGGAGCTGGAGACCGGGTTCATCGCCGAGGCCACCAAACGGGGGCTTGACGGGCTCAAGGGGCACCGGTCCGTGGGCGGGATGCGGGCCAGCATCTACAACGCCTGCCCGCGGGCGTCGGTGGAGGCGCTGGTCACGTTCATGAAGGAATTCGAGCAGGCGAACCGGGGGGCGGCCGCGGCGACGCGCTAGCTCCCGGCCAGGGCCTTCACCAGATCCTGGTTCGTCCGGTTGCGCCTCATGTCGGTCAACAGGTCGTTCATCGCGTTGATCGACGACATGCCGGCGATCCGCTGGCGCAGCAGCCGGCTCACGGCCAGCGCTTCCTGGGGCAGCAGCAGCTCCTCCCGGCGGGTGGCGCTGGCCACCAGGTCGATGGCCGGGAAGATCCGCCGCTCCGCCAGCTCGCGGCTCAGCACCAGCTCGCTGTTGCCGGTGCCCTTGAACTCCTCGAAGATGACCTGGTCCATCTTGCTGCCGGTGTCCACCAGGGCGGTGGCGATGATGGTGAGGGAGCCGCCGCCCTGGCTGGGGTCGATTTTCCGGGCGCTGCCGAGGAACCGCTTGGGCCGCTCGAGCGACTGGGCGTCGAGCCCGCCCGAGAGGGTTCGGCCGGTGCCTTTCTCGACCGCGTTGTAGGCCCGCGCCAGCCGGGTGAGCGAATCCACGATCAGGACCACGTCCTCGCCCAGCTCGACCCGCCGGCGGGCCCGTTCCAGCGTCAGCTCGGCGATCTGGACGTGCTGCGAGGCCGGATTGTCGAAGCTGGACGCGATCACCTCGCCCACCCCCAGCGACTCCATCTCGAACACTTCCTCGGGCCGCTCGTCCACCAGCAGCGTCAGCAGCGTGGCCTGCGGGTAGTTGGCCGCGACCCCCTCGGCGATGGCCTGGAGGACCATGGTCTTCCCCGCCTTGGCGGGGGCGACGATCAGCGCGCGCTGTCCCTTCCCGAAGGGGCAGAGGATGTCGATCACCCGGTTGGTGTAGTCGGGCTGCCCCAGGCGCACGTGGCCGAACTCGAGCCGGAGCGGCTCGTTGGGATGGATGGCGCCGAGCCGGGCGAACTCGACGCGCCGGCGGACGTCGGCCGGCGGCCGGCCGTCGATGGCGGTGACCTTCTCGAGGGTGGCGCCGCGGCCCTTGCCGCCCGAGCGGGTCTCGCCGTCGAGCTCGTCGCCGGCCCGGAGCTCGTACTGGCGGATGACGCGCTCGCCCACGTGCACGTCGGCGCGGTCGGGCAGATAGCCCGCCTCGCGCCGTCGGAGAAAGCCGCTGCTTTTGCCCGCCAGCTCGAGGACGCCGAGCATCAGGCGGCAGCGGCCACGGAGCGCTTGATCCGGTAGAGGATGGCGGTGAGTCCCTGGGTGCGGTTCATGCCGAGTGTCTCGCTGAGGCCAAGCTGATCGAGCAGGTCGTCGGGTACCCGGGCCACGTCGGCCGGCGCCGCGCCCTCGAGGCTCCTCGCCAGCAGCGAGATGAAGCCCCGGACCGTGGGTGACTCGGGCGGCACGTCGGCGTGGATGTGGACCCGACCGTCCTCGACTTCGACCCAGAGGAACACCGGGGTCTGGCATTCGTGCACCCGGTGCTCGCCCCGCGCCTTCTCGTCCTGGAGGCGGTCGGGGAGCGGCGGCAACTTGCGCGAATAGTCGAGCAGGGTCTCGAGCCGGGTGGTGCGATCTGCCGCCTTGAAGCGCGGGATCAGGGTATCGAGCGTGGGCATTGTCGCCCGAATACTGGCACCGTCGGTCGCCGGAGGGTACCCCCGACGGGCGCCCAGGCGTTCGCGCTTGACGGGGCCCCATCCCCCGATGTATAGATATTCATCGTTATGAAACTCAATCCGATGGCCTGCGGCAGCGTTATTCCCGCCCAGCTCTCCCCGAGAGGCGGCGCGCCGGCACGCGGGTAGCACACCCCGAGCAGCAGCAGCGACACCGCGGCCTCTCCCTCCGAGAGGCCGCGGGCGTTTGTGACCCCGGAGTCCGACGATGACGCTCAGGCTGTACGATACCACGCTCCGCGACGGCACCCAGCGGGAGGGGCTGTCCCTCTCGGTGGAGGACAAGATCAAGATCGCCCGCGCGCTCGACGCCCTCGGCGTGAGTTACATCGAGGGCGGGTGGCCTGGATCCAATCCCAAGGATGCCGAGTTCTTCCGCCGGATCCGGACGGTCCCGCTGGGCCAGGCGCGGGTGGCCGCCTTCGGCAGCACCCGCCGCGCCGGCGTCCGCTGCGAGGACGATCCCAGCCTGCTGGCGCTGGTGGACGCGGAGACGTCGGTGGTGACGCTGGTCGGGAAGAGCTCGCCGCTCCACGTGGAGCGGATTCTCGAGACCACCCTCGCCGAGAACCTGCGGATGATCGGCGACAGCGTCGCCTTCTTCCGGCAGCTCGGCCGCGAGGTGATCTACGACGCCGAGCACTTCTTCGACGGCTACCGGGTCGACCCGGGGTACGCGCTCGAGTCGCTCGCCGCCGCGGCGGAGGCCGGGGCCGCCTGCCTGGTGCTGTGCGACACCAATGGCGGCGAGCTGCCCGACGTCGTGTCCGAGCGGGTGCAGGAGGTTCGCGCGCGACTGGCCCCCGCAGTGGGAATTCATCCGCACAACGACGCGGGGCTCGGGGTGGCCAACGGGCTCGCGGCGGTCCGGGCCGGCTGCACCCAGGTCCAGGGGACGATCAACGGCTACGGCGAGCGCTGCGGCAACCTGGACCTGGTGCCCCTGGTCGCCACGCTGCAGCTCAAGCTGGGGTACGAGGTGCTCCCGCCGGCGTCGCTCCGGCGGCTGACCGAGGTGTCCCGGTTCGTGGCGGCCGTGGCCAACCAGCATCCCGATCCGCACGCCCCGTACGTGGGCCGGAGTGCCTTTGCCCACAAGGGCGGCATCCACGTCGCGGCGATCGCCAAGCTGCCCGCCAGCTATCAGCACGTCGATCCGGGCGCGGTGGGCAACGAATTGCGGGTGGTGGTGAGCGAGGTGGCCGGCCGGCGCAACGTCCGGCTCCGGGCCGAAGCGCTCGGCCTCGCCGCCGGGGACGCCGAGGCGGGAGTGCTGCAGCGGATCAAGGAGCTGGAGCACCGGGGCTTCCAGTTCGAGGCCGCGGAGGGCTCGTTCGAGATGCTGCTCCGCCGTGCCGCGCCGGACTACCAGGCGCCGTTCGAGCTGGTGGAGTTCACCGTCATCGTCGAGAAGCGGGGAGACGGCGGCGCCCGGGCGCAGGCCACGGTTCGGCTCCGGGTGGGCGAGGAGATCATGCATACCGCCGCCGAGGGCGACGGGCCGGTCAACGCCCTCGACCTGGCCGTGCGGAAGGCGTTGCTGCCGCACTTCCCGGCGCTGGCCGACGTCCAGCTGGTGGACTACAAGGTGCGGATCGTGGACGAGCACCTGGGCACCGGGGCCCGGCCGCGGGTCATCGTCGAAACGGCGCGGGGCCCCGAGCGCTGGAGCACGGTGGGCTGCTCGGCGAACATCATCGAGGCGAGCTGGCAGGCGCTGTGCGACGGGCTCGAGCTGGCATTGCTCCGCGCCCCGCGTTTGAACCGCTAGCCCTCGGCGGAGGGCTCGACCCCGGCCGGCCCGCCGCCGGGCGCCGCCTCCCGCGCCAGCAGCTCCCGTTTGCGCTCCACGCCCCAGCGATATCCTCCGAGGCCGCCGTCCACCCGGACGACCCGATGGCAGGGCACGACCAGCGCCAGCGGGTTGCTGGCACAGGCCCGCGCGACCGCGCGCGCCGCCGAAGGGTGCCCGATCTCCCGGGCGATCTCGCCGTACGAGCGGGTCTGGCCGCGCGGGATCTCCTGGAGTGCCTCCCACACCCGCCACTGGAAGGTGGTTCCTCCGGCGTCGAGCGGGACCCGTTCCGCCTCCCGGCCGGCCAGCCGGGCCACGACCGCTCCGGCCCAGGTCCGGAGCTCACGGTCGCACTGTTCGATCGTCGCCGCCGGATACTCGCGCCGGAGCGCGCCCTCGAGCGACGCGGCATCGTCGCCCAGGGCCACCGAGCAGAGCCCCCGATCGGTGGCGGCCACCAGGACCGGTCCGAGCGCTGTGGCCACCGTCGTGAAGCGGATGCGAATCCCCTGACCCCCGCGCTGGTAGGCGCCCGGGGTCATGCCTAGACGGGAGCGGCTCTGGTCGTAGGCCCGGCTGGATGACGAGTATCCCGCGTCGAAGGTGGCCCGGGTGACGCTCTCCCCGTCCTTGAGGCGGGCCTTCATGCGCTCCATCCGCCGGGCGCCCGCGTACGCCCGCGGCGTGACCCCGGTGACCCGCTTGAAGGTTCGCTGGAGATGCCAGGGCGAGAGACCCACCGCACGGCCGAGTCGGTCGAGGGTGACGGTCTCGTCGAGGTGCTCGTCGAGGTAGGCCCGGGCCTGCCGGACCCGACGGAGGGTCTCGTCCTCCTCCTCCTGCGGACGGCAGCGACGGCAAGCGCGGTACCCCTCGGTCTCGGCTGCGGCAGGCGTCGCGAAGAAGCGGACATGGCGTCGGAGCGGACGCCGTGACGGGCAGGTGGGGCGGCAGTAGATGTGAGTGGACGCCACCGCATAGACGAACTGGCCCTCGGCGGCGGTGTCGCGATCGAGGACGGCGGTCCAGCGCCAGTCTTCCGACGGGAGGGTCTCGGTGGCCATAGCAGGATGGTAGCAGCCGGCAGGCCGGGGCACCATCCAAATCTTGCGGTCAAATCGGGCCAGCAGGCGGGGTAGCGGGGCGACAAATTCCGAGGAACATTCTCGGGTAGCGGGAACCACTCGTTCGTCGGCGTCGTTACACCCCGTATCCGCAGGCCGCCCTATCCCCGACCACTGAAGATCATGACCACTGTTAAGCGCTACGACGCCATCGTCATTGGAGCCGGCCAGGCCGGGGGACCGCTGGCTGGCGCGTTAGCCCGGAGCGGACGTTGTACAGCACTGATCGAGCGCGAGCACGTCGGGGGCACCTGCATCAACGAGGGGTGTACCCCCACCAAGACGATGGTGGCCAGCGCCCGGGTGGCGTACCTGGCCCGGCGGGGCGCAGACTACGGGGTCCAGACCGGCCCGGTGAGCGTGGACCTGAGCCGGGTCCGCGAGCGCAAACGGGCGATCGTCAAGAGCTTCCGGGCTGGCAGTCTGACCAGGCTCGAGGCGGCGACGGGGCTCGATCTGATCTGTGCCGAGGCCCGATTCACCGGGCCCAGACAGGTAGCCGTGGACGGGCGGGTGCTGGAAGCCGAGCACGTGTTCGTCAATACCGGTTGCCGGCCAGCGGCGCCGGACATTCCGGGTCTTGATCGGGTGCCCTCGCTCGATTCGACCTCGGTCATGGAGCTCGACCAGGTCCCGGAGCACCTGCTGGTGCTAGGCGGAGGGTATATCGGGCTGGAATTCGGCCAGATGTTCCGCCGGTTCGGCAGCCGGGTCACAATCGTCCAGCGGGGCGCGCAGCTCCTGCCGGCCGAGGACCCCGACGTCGCCGGGGCGGTGCTCGACATCCTGGCGCAGGACGGGATCGAGGTCCTGCTGCAGACGGCGGCGGTGCGGGCGGACGTGGCGGGCAGCGGCGTCCGCCTGACGGTCCGGACACCGGCCGGCGAGCGGGTCCTGGAGGGCTCGCACCTGCTCCGCGCCGCGGGCCGGGTACCCAACACCGAGCGCCTGGACCTGGACGCGGCTGGTATCGCCAAGGACGGCAAGGGGTTCATCGAGGTCGGGCCAACGCTCGAGACCAGCGTCCCCGGGGTCTTCGCGCTGGGTGACGTGAAGGGCGGGCCGGCTTTCACCCATATCTCTTACGACGACTTCCGGGTGATTCGTACCAATCTGTTACAGGGTGGCCGTGCATGCATCACAGACCGGCTGGTACCCTACGCGGTATTCATCGACCCTCAACTGGGCCGCATCGGACTGTCGGAGCGCGAGGCGCGGGTGCAGGGGAGGCCTGTCCGGGTGGCGCGGATGCCGATGAGCCACGTAGCCCGGGCCCTGGAGCTGGACGAGTCGCGCGGACTGATGAAGGCGCTGGTGGATCCGGATTCGGGCCAGATCCTGGGCGCCGCGGTGCTCGGCATCGAGGGCGGGGAGATCATGGCCGCGTTCCAGTTGGCCATGATGGGACGGATTCCGTACGACCGGCTGCGCGACGCCGTGTTCGCCCATCCGACACTGGCCGAATCGCTCAACACGCTGTTCACGTCGCTCGAGTCCTGACGCCGTTGGACAGGGAGATACCATGACTGTCGCCATCCCACCCGCCCGCCTCGATCCCGGAGCGATCGCCGATCACCTGCTCGAAGCGCGGGCCCGCACGCTGCTGCTGGTGGCGCCGCTGAGCGACGAGGAGCTCCGGCTGCAGCACGATCCCCTGATGAGCCCGATGCTCTGGGACCTGGGCCACATCGCCCATTTCGAGGAGCTCTGGCTCACCCGGAACCTCGACGGGCCGATCGAGTTCGTGGAGATGCCGGGTCTGTACAACCCGTTCGAGCATCCGCGCAGCACCCGCGGCGGCCTCGCGCTGCCGGACCTGGCGCATTCGCGGCAGGTCATGGACGAGATCCGTGGCCGGGTGCTGGGGCGCCTGGTGACGACGACTCCGGACCCCGACCATCCGCTGTTGCGCGATGGTTTTGTGTACCAGATGGTGCTGCAGCACGAATACCAGCATAACGAAACCATCCTGCAGACCCTGCAGCTCAAGCAAGGCGCTCCGTACCACCCGGTGGCACGGCTCGAGCCGGGCGTCGGCGCCCGCCCGGCGGCCACGGGCCATGGCCGGACGGAGACCAGGGGGGAGATGGTCCGGTTCCCCGGTGGTCGCGTCACCATCGGCACCGACGACCGCTCGGCCGCCTACGACAACGAGCGGCCGGCCCATGCCGTCGAGGTGGCGCCGTTCTGGATCGACACCCATCCGGTCAGCAACGGTGACTTCCTCGGTTTCATCGCGGCCGGCGGGTACCAGTCGCCTGAATACTGGTCGGAGGCCGGCTGGCGCTGGCGGACCGAGGCCGCCGCAGTGGCGCCCAAGTACTGGACCCTGGCCGACGGTCTCTGGACCAGCCGGACCATGGACCGGAGCGGGCCGGTAGATCCGGCCCACCCGGTCTGCCATGTGAGCTGGTACGAGGCGGAGGCGTTCGCCCGCTTTGCCGGCAAGCGGCTCCCGACCGAGATCGAGTGGGAGGCCGCGGCCTCGTGGGATCCCGCCACCGGCACGGGGCGCGCCTATCCCTGGGGCGACGCGCCGCCCGACCGGACGCTGGCCAACGTGGACCAGCTTGCGTTCGGTACCGCCCCCGTCGGGACTTACCCCGCCAACGTCTCGCCGATCGGCTGCGCGGGCATGATCGGCGACGTCTGGGAGTGGACCAGCAGTGATCTCGCTCCCTGGCCGGGCTTCGAGAGCTTCCCCTATTCCGAGTATTCCGAGGTGTTTTTCGGTTCCGACTACAAGGTTCTCCGCGGGGGCTCGTGGGCCACGCGACCGGGAGCCGTGCGCAATACGTTCCGCAACTGGGATTACCCCATCCGCCGCCAGATCTTCAGCGGCTTCAGGTGCGCCCGCGATGCCTAATCTTGCCCGTACCCGCTCATCCCGTCCGGTCGAGCAGGTCGCCAACCCGAGCATGCTCGCCGAGGTGGCCGCCGGCCTGGCGGCGCCGCAGAAGGAACTGTCGCCCAAGTACTTCTACGACCAGCGCGGCTCCGAGCTGTTCGAGGCGATCACCCGGCTGCCCGAGTACTACCCCACCCGCACCGAGCGCGCCCTGCTCGAGGGCTGGATGCCGGAACTGATGGCGCAGCTCGGTACCCGGACCCTGATCGAGCTGGGCGCCGGCAACGCCGAGAAGAGCCGCATCATCCTCGACGCCATGCGGGCGACCGGTCTGGCCGAGCTGTACGTGCCGATCGACGTCAGCGCCACCTTCCTGAGCCAGACCGCGACCCAGCTCCGGCGCGAGTATCCGGGGCTCGTGGTCGAGCCGGCCATCGCCGACATCTCGGTCGAGGTCAACCTGCCGCGGCGGATGCCGCGGCCGGCGCTGTTCGCCTTCCTCGGGAGCACCATCGGCAACTTCTACCCGCCCGCGGCCATCCGGCTGCTGGCGCGGGTGCGGGCCGCGATGGACGCGGGCGACCGGTTCCTCATGGGTGTGGACCTGCGGAAGGACATCGGGCGGATCGAGGCGGCCTACAACGACAGCCAGGGCGTCACCGCGGAGTTCAACCGCAACATGCTCCGGGTGCTGAACCACGAGCTCGGCGCGGACTTCGACGTGGACGCCTTCGAGCACCGGGCATTCTACGATCGGGTGGCCCACCGGGTCGAGATGCATCTCGTCTCCACCCGGGATCAGGTGGTGGAGATCCCCGGGATCGCGCCGGTCCAGTTCACCAACGGTGAGTCGCTCCGCACCGAGATCAGCACCAAGTACGACCGGGAGAGCGTGTCGGCGCTGTTCGCCGCAGCGGGACTCAGGATCGAGGCCTGGCCGACGGATCCGGCGACACCCTTCGGCCTGGTGGTGGGAGCGCCGGCATGAGCTCGCTCACCCGCGCGGCGCTGGCGGCGGATCTCGAGGCGTCCGCCTTCGGCGCGCCCGCCAGCGCCGCGCTCACGCCGCGGCGGCTCGGCGCCGAGACCGAGTTCATTCCGATCGAGACCGCCACCTGGCGGCGCTGTCCGCTGGAGGGCGACAGCCCCGTCGCGTTGCTGCCCTTCGTTCGCCGCTACGGCGCCCGGCAGGGCTGGTCCGAGACGCGGACCGCCAAGGACACCCCGTGCTTCACGCTGCCGGGCGGCGGCACCCTCACCTTCGAGCCGGGCGGGCAGATGGAGTACAGCTCCCCGCCATGCCGCTCGCCGAGCGCGCTGCTCGGCCTGCTCCGGGCGGTGGTGCTGCCGCTGCGGGCCGCGGCGGCGGGCGAGGGGATTACCCTCCTGGCCGTGGGCATCGATCCCACGGGCGACGTCGAGGCGGCTCCGCTGCTGCTGCCGACGAAGCGCTACCAGCGGATGGCGGATTACCTCGCCCGCCGCGGGCCGGCGGGCGCGCGGATGATGCGGCAGACCGCCTCGTTTCAGGTGGCCCTCGACCTTGACGACGAGCCCTGGCTCCGCTGGCGGGTGCTCAACGCGGCGGCGCCCTACGTGGTCGCCATGTTCGCCAATTCGCCGGTCTACGACCACGCTGAGACCGGGTGTCCCAGCACCCGGGCGCAAGTGTGGCGGGCGCTGGACCCCGCCCGGACGGGGCTGCCGTGGCGCGAGCGGGATCCGGTCGGCGCCTATCTCGACTTCGCGCTCGACGCGCCGGCGATCCTGCTGCCGGCGCTGGATGGCGAGCACCGGCGTTTCGGCGAGTGGCTGGCGCGGACGGAAGTGACCCTGCACGAGTGGCACGACCATCTCACGACCCTCTTTCCCGAGGTCCGCCCGCGCGGGCACTTCGAGCTCCGCTCGGCCGACGCGGTGGCCCCCGAGTGGTACGCCGCGCCGCTGGCGCTGGCGGTGGGGCTGACCTACGAACCGCGGGCACTGCGGGCGGCCGTGGATCTGCTCGGCGTTCCCGATCTCGGCCTGCTGGACCAGGCGGGGCGGGTGGGACTGGGCGATCCGGCCTTCGCGCGGGTGGCGGCCGATCTGGCGCAGATTGCGCTCGAGGGGTGCCGCGGACTGGGGCCGGGGTACTTCCATCCGTCGGATCTGGAGCAGGCACGGGCGTACTTCGACCGATACACCCGGCGGGGACGGTGCCCGGCGGATGACCGGCATTCGGCCGAAGTGGCCGCGTAGGCCTGAGGTAGCATTTCTTCCGGGGAAACCCAGGAAGGCCGGGACCTGGGCCGGTCCCACCGGTCCACCCGGGCGGCCGGCTCAGCTGGCCGAAACGTAGCTCCGTGTGGGATCCGCCCCGCAGCCGGTCCACACGGTCCGGATGTACCCCCCGTCCGCCAGCGTCGCGTGGATCTCCCCCGAGGCAATCTTCCGATCCGTCGTGCACGATGCATCCCAGACCAGCGGGTCCACCGTGGTCACCGTGAAGGTCCGGCTGACCATTCCCCGGCTCCAGGTAAAGGTCCCGGTCTTGGTGAAGGTGCCGTCGGGCAGCGGCGCCCCGAAGGCGAGGCTCTGGCCAGCGTCCGGCGTGAAGCTGAGCTGGAGATTGTGTACCACTGTCGCGTCGGCCCGCCCGGGCGCGCTCCGCACCACGGTGATCGAGTTGCTGAGCGTGGCGGAAGCGGCCGTTCCGGTGAGCGTGCGGGTGCCGTTTCGCACGGCCGTGTAAGTGCGGGTCGCATCGGGGTTGGTGAACGCGAACGTCAGATCGTGGAGCGTGGCCGTGGCGGCGAGGTCGGCGGCGTCGGGCGTCGGGTCGCTCAGGACGATGGTTCCCGTGATGTCCACCATGCCACCGCGGAAGCCGGGGAAGCTGCAGGCCGGGAGCGCGAAGGTGTAGGTGGTCGCGTCCGGGGCCAGATCGTGGTCGGTGTCGGTCTCGTCGTCCACCGTGGCACAACCGGCCGGCGCGGTGGGCGACATCACCCCCTGGGCCGCCGGGTTGCTGAGCGCGCTCACCGACTGTTCCACTTCGTCGCCCGCGGCGGCGCCGATATCGCTCACCTCGGCCGCGGGAATCCCGGTACCGGTGCTGGGGGTGGTGGTCGAATCGCTGCACGCGGCGACCAGCAGCAGGGCCGCTCCCCCCGCGAGCGTAGAGGCACGTGCGGTCCAATGAGTTCGGCGCATGGTCGAAGCTCCTTCTCCGGAGTTCACGAGGTAGCGATCACGATCGGCATGGCTGTCGGGTGCGGCATGGGGACGAGCACCACCGCGATTCGTTAAGACCGGGTCCGCGTGTGAGGAGTGTCACCTATTGCAGCCCGACCCGGCCCTACCTTGAGACATCCCTGACCCATGATCCCGGCGCCATCGGCCGACGAGGCAGGGTGCCGGGTCATGCAGGAACCGCGCCGATCGCCGGCGTAAACCGCAACTCTGACTTCGAGGAACTTCCATGAAGCACCAAGATTCTCGCGATCTGGCGGCCGGGCAGGACACGACCGGCCGAACGGTCGTCGGCATGTTCACCAATCGTCCGGACGCCGAGGCGGCCATTCGCGAGCTCAATGCCGCCGGATTCAACGAGGACCGGATCGGGGTGGCGCTGCAGGACAAGGCAGAGCAGCGCGAGCTGATGAGCGCCACCGGCAGCGAGGCCGCCGAAGGGGCCGCGACCGGCGCGATGAGCGGCGGTGTGGTGGGGGGTCTGATAGGCCTGCTGGGCTCGCTCCTCATTCCGGGGGTCGGCCCGATCGTGGTCGGTGGCGTACTTGCGTCGACCCTGACCGGCGCCGGCATCGGCGCGGCGACCGGCGGCATCATCGGCGCGCTGGTCGGCCTTGGCGTGCCGGAGCAGGATGCCCGCCACTTCGACGAAGGTCTCCGGAGCGGCCGGACGCTGGTGACGGTGAACGCCGGGGACCGGACGGCCGAGGCGCTCACCATTCTCGACCGGCACGGCATGGACTTCGGTCCTTCGGGCGCCGCGCGCTACGAAGTGCTGGAGGACGAGAGCGACGACACGGTGGACGAGGCGACCGAAATGCCACGCGCCCAGGTGGACCGGGCACGAATCAGCGCCATCGACGCCGGCGTGGCCGGCACCCGGCGGACGGACGCCACGGCGGGTGCCCCGAGCGGCCGCGGCGCGGCCGCCCGGCGCGAGCACTACAGCGGGCGCGAGCGTCGAGTGACCCAGGATGCGATGTACGCCGGACCGGAACGACGTCTCGTGGGCGTCTGACCGCCTTCCGGTGCGCAGGACCGGCGGGGGAGGGCGCATGGCGCTCTCCCCCGTCGTGCTGTCAAATTACCGCGTTCTCCTGAACCAGGAGCCTCCATGAAGGCCATCCGCGTCCATCGCACCGGCGGTCCCGAGGTCCTCCAGGCCGAAGACGCCGTGATCCCGGAACCCGGCCCAGGCCAGGCCCTGATCCGGGTCGACGCCATCGGCGTCAACTTCGTCGAGATCTACCAGCGTACCGGCCTGTACAAGGTTCCCCTGCCGTTTACCTGCGGCACCGAGGCGGCCGGCACCGTCGAAGCCGTGGGACCCGGTGTCACCACGGTGCAGCGGGGTGATCGCGTCGCGTCGGTCAACGTGCTCGGTGCCTATGCCGAATACGCGGTGGCCCCGGCCGATCGGCTGGTCCCGCTGCCGGACCGGGTCAGCACCCATCAGGCGGCGGCCGTGATGCTCCAGGGCATGACCGCGGAGTATCTGACGACCTCCACCTTTCCCCTGCAGCGAGGGCAGACCTGCCTGGTGCATGCCGCCGCCGGCGGGGTCGGCCTGCTGCTCTGCCAGATGGCGCATCGCGCGGGGGCACGGGTGATCGGCACCGTCTCCACCGAGGCGAAAGCGAGGCTGGCGCGGGAGGCCGGGGCCGACGAGGTGATCCGCTATACCGAGAGCGACTTCGAGAGCGAGGTCAAGCGTCTCACCGGCGGCGCCGGAGTGACGGTGGTGTACGATTCGGTTGGCGCCACCACCTTCACCAAGGGGCTCAGCTGCCTGATGCCGCGGGGCATGATGGTGCTGTTCGGACAGAGCAGCGGGCCGGTCGAGCCGATCGAGGTCCAGCTGCTGGCGCAGAAGGGATCGCTGTTCCTCACCCGGCCCACGCTGCCGCACTACATCGCGACCCGGGCCGAGCTGCTGGAGCGCGCGGGAGATGTCCTGGGGGCCGTGGCCTCGGGCGGGCTCGCGGTCCGGATCGAGCTCGAGATTCCGCTGGCGCAGGCGGCTGACGCGCACCGCGCGCTCGAGGCGCGAAGCACGACCGGAAAGATGCTGCTGGTTCCGTGAGCGGGCCGGCACGGTCGGCAGACGATCCCTCCGCGCTGGTCTCGACGGCGTGGCTCGCCGAGCGACTGGGCGACCCCGGACTTCGGGTGCTCGACGCCTCGTGGCATCTGCCGGCGAGCGGCCGCGATGCCGCCGCCGAGTACGCGACCGGGCACATTCCCGGCGCCACCTTCTTCGATCTCGACGCCACCAGCGATCCCGCCGCGCGGCTGCCGCACATGCTGCCGTCCGCGGCTGCCTTCGCGAGCGCGATGACCGAACTGGGACTGCGTGACGCCGATCGGATCGTCGTCTACGACGCTTCGGGCACCAACATCAGCGCGGCGCGGGTGTGGTGGACCTTTCGCGTGTTCGGGCATTCGCGGGTATCGGTGCTGGACGGCGGGCTGGCTGCCTGGCGGCATGAAGGTCGCCCGCTGCAGGCCGGCCGGGACACCCTCCCGCCCGGCCGGTTCTCGGCCGAGCTGCACGGCGGTGCGGTGCGGGACCTGGCCGCCATGCGGCTGCTTGCCGCCCGGCCGACGGAGCAGATCGTGGACATGCGCTCGGCCGGACGGTTCGCCGGCAGCGAGCCCGAGCCACGGCCAGGCCTCCGCGGCGGGCACATCCCGGGCAGTCGGAACCTGCCCTTTCAGGAGCTGGTTGCCGGTGACGGAACCATGCTGGGCCCGGACGCGCTTCGCCGGCGACTCGAGGCGGCGGGGATCGATCCGTCGCGTCCGGTCGTCGCCACCTGCGGCTCGGGCACCAGCGCCTGCACGCTGCTGCTCGCGCTCCATCTCCTCGGGCAGGACCAGACGGCGCTGTACGACGGGTCCTGGACAGAGTGGGGCGGGCGGGACGACACCCCCATCGCCACCGGCCCATGATCGGCGCGCCCGCGCCTCGACCGGCGGGCGGCTCCGCGCCCTCCGTCTGGCCGGGGCTGGGCTGCATCATCCTCTTTCTGTTGCCGTTCGCGGCCGGCGGGGGTTTCGCGGCGGTTCTGGCCGCGCGGGCCGGGCTCCGGAGCGATTGGCAGCAACTCGGCTTCCTCGGCATCTTCGCGCTGGTGTTCGGCGGCGTGGGGATCGGCGGGATCGTCATGGTGTTGCGCGGCAAGCGGAGCGCCGAAGCGGCCCTCGCGCTCGAGGCCCGGCACCCGGACGCGCCCTGGCTCTGGCGAGAGGAATGGGCAGCTCGGCGGATCTCCGACGGGTCGGCGGCCGAGATGGGCGCGGCGTGGGCCTTCGCCGCGCTCTGGAACCTGATCGGCATTCCCGGCGCCGTGCTCGGCGTCCGGGCCGCCCTGCGCCAAGGCAACCGGGCCGCGCTGGCGGTGCTCCTGTTCCCGCTGGTCGGCCTCGGGCTCCTGGTCTGGGCGGTCCGCGCCACCCTCCGGCGGCAGCGCTACGGCACCTCAGTGCTGGAGCTGGCCACCCTGCCGGCCGTGGTGGGACACGCCCTCGAAGGCAGCGTCCGGACGCCTGAAGGCCTCCGCCCGACCGGGGGCTTCCGGGTGATGCTGAGCTGCATTCGCCGGGTCACCCGCGGCAGCGGTGACAACCGGAGCACCACCGAATCGATTCTCTGGCAGGACGAGCAGCGGGTGCCCGCGGGGGCGGCCGGAGTCTCGATCGCCATGCCGATTCCGCCGGACGCCACCCCCAGCGACCCGGGCCGCGGCAACGATCGGACGCTGTGGCGGCTCGAGGTCGTCGCGGAGGTCCCGGGGGTGGACTACGCGGCCACCTTCGAGGTGCCGGTGTTCCGCACGGCCGCGAGCGAGTTGCCGCGGACCGAGGCCGAGCAGGCGATGGCGGCGAGGGAGGCCGTCGTGGCCGGCTACCGGCAGCCGGCGGACTCGCGGATCCAGGTGAGCCGCACCCGGCGCGGGACGGAGATCTACTTCCCGATGGCGCGGAACCCCGGCATGGCGGCCGGGCTCACGGTGTTCACGTTGATCTGGGGCGGGGCCGTCTGGGCGACGATCGCGCTCCACACACCCATCCTCTTTCCCATCGTCTTCGGTGGGTTCGGTGCCCTGCTGGTGATGCTGACGCTCGATCAATGGCTCGGAGTCGCGCGGGTGACCGCGAGTCGCGACGGCATCACCGTCGCGACGGGGTGGCTCAGCCCGCGCGGTGAACCCACGTTCGGTCCCGCGGAGGTGACCGAGGTGACGACCACGATCGGGAGCCAGTCCGGGCGCACGGCGTATCATGACCTCGCCCTCGTCACCTCGGCCGGGAAGCGCGTGACCGCCGCCGGCGGCATCGCCGACAAGCGCGAGGCGGAGTGGCTGGCGGCCACGATCCTGGCCGCGCTCCGGACCGGCTGACCGTATCGGCGCTACTGGGCCGGCGGCGCCAGGTTTCCGCAGGCGACAATGGTGCTCATGTTCGCGGCCGAGGCGTGGACGTTGATGAAGTATTCGCCCGTCCTCGGCAGCGCCAGCGGGAGGTTGGCGTCGGCTGGGCATTGGGGTCGATCCGGACGCGGTGCCCACCACAGGCGGCCAGCGGCGGAGACGGCAAGAACGGTGGCAATGGCGATGCGGCCCGGCCGGCCCCCAGGCCGTGACCACCGACACCAGGGAGGAGCGGATAGCGGCTAACGCCGCGGGCGGGCGCTGCAGGCGCGGAGCAGCTGGCGGGGAGCGGGATGGTTGGGGAACAGATCGGCGGCGTCCCGGGCGAGTGGAGTAGCGCGATCGCAGCGGCCCGCACGCGCCCAGGACCGGGCCAGCAGCATCCGGATCCGGTAGCTGCCCGGATCGATCGCCGCGGCCCGCGCCATCTCGGCCCGGTCGCCGCCGGTGAACACGGCCATGGCGACGGTCTGCGCGGCGCTCCGGCCGATGAACGCGAGGCCGATCAGCGCCACCAGCGCCAGGGACGCTCGGCGCAGGCGGGGGGTGAGCGGAATCTCCCGGATCGGCCGGGCCGACGAGGCCAGCACCCCGACGATGGTCCAGGCGAACAGCGTCGGCACCGGCAGGACCAGCACCGCGTCGAAGGCGCCGACCACGGTGACGGCGAGCAGGGTGGCCACGATGGCCAGATCCCGCAATGACGGCATCTGGCCCGGCCCCTGGCGCACCCGCGCCCACGCGCCGAGGGCAATCGACATGCCGACCAGCACCAGCAGACCCGCGGCCACGAACCCGCGCTCGGCCGCCACCGCCATCCAGTCGCTGCTGGGCCATGGATTGGTCGGGATGATGTCGTCGCCGTCGAACGAGGGATCGGCCGGAGACATATAGTGGGGATAGAAGACCGGCCAGTTGCCGGGGCCGACGCCCAGCACCGGATGGTCCGCGGCCATCGAGAGGGTATTGCCGTACTGGATCAGCCGGCCCCGGCCGCTGCCCTCCTTGTAGTTGGCGACGCCCGTCAACGACTCCATGTAGGGCGAGTCGGAGCGCCAGTTGAGCCGGTTGGGCATCGCCAGCGCCAGCGCCAGGCTCGCCAGCACCACGGCGGCCAGCTGCAGCACCCGACGCTGCACCCGCTCCTCCATCCAGAGCCGGCCCACCCACAGCCCCTCCACCACCAGGAACAGCCCGCTGGCGCCGGCGCCGAGCCAGGCGGCCCGCGAGCGCGAGAGCACCAGGGCCGCGGCGGCGAGCCAGACCCCGATGGCGGCGAGCAGGAACCGGAGGCGCGAGCGGGACTCGAGCGCAACGTACAGGAGCAGCGGCAGCCCGATCGCCACCAGGTGAGCCATGAAGTTGCGGTTGCCGAACGTGCCGCCGGGCGCCCGGCTCAGGCTGGCCAGATTGGTCGTCACGAGACCGTAGGCCTGCACCAGCCCGGTGACGGCTCCCAGAACCACCGCGGCCGCCAGCCAGGCCAGCAGGGCCTCGCCCCGGCCCGCGCGGGCCACCGTGCGGGCGCACCAGAAGAGCGCGGCGCCGGCCAGGCTGACGCCGAGGGCGCGAAAGGCCAGCCAGCCGTTGGTGGCGAACAGGGCCGAGACCGCGGAGAGCGCGAGGTACCCCAGCAGGAGGGCATCCACCACGAACAGTGTCAGCCGGCGGGCCGAGGCCAGGCCGAGGAGCGCCGCCGCCGTTGCCGCGACGCTCAGGACCAGCTCCTTCGGGAAGGTGTAGCGGTCGAGCTCGAACAGGGGATAGGGCAGCGCCGCGAGCACCACCGCGAAGGCGGCCACCGCGATCAGGGCCGCCGTGACCCGGGTCGTCGCCGAGGCGTCCGCGGGCAGGCCGGACGCGAAACGCGGCGGGGGCGCCGAGACGCGCCGCGGGTATGGGTCGATCGACAATGGTCCTCTCCCGGGGGACGAGCGGGTTGGCGCCCCAAGTATAATACGCGCGCCCTTGCGCCCGGCCGGGGCGAGCGCAGGATTGAGGCATGTACGCCGAAACGGTAGGCGCCGTCCGCTACACCTTCCCCGACCTCCGGACCCTCCTGGCCAAGGCCTCGCCGGCGCGCTCAGGCGGCGATGCCGGCCAGATGGTGCTGGCCGACCTCCCGCTCAAGACGCTGCTCGCCGAGGCGGTCATTCCCTACGAAGAGGATGAGGTGACCCGGCTCATCGTGGATGGCCACGATGCGGTCGCGCTGCACCCGGTCGCGCATCTCACGGTCGGGGGGTTGCGGGAGTGGCTGCTCTCGCACGAGGCCACGGCCGAGGCGCTGGCCGCCGTGGCGCCGGGAATCACGCCGGAGATCGCGGCCGCGGTCTCCAAGATCATGCGGCTCCAGGATCTTGCGCTCGTGGGGCGGAAGTGCCGGGTGGTGACCCGGTTCCGGAATACGCTCGGGCTGCCGGGCCGGCTGTCGGTCCGGCTCCAGCCCAACCATCCGACCGACGATCCGCGCGGCATCGGCGCCGCCATCATCGACGGCCTGCTCTACGGCAGCGGCGACGCGGTCATCGGGATCAACCCCGCCACCGACAGCCCGGCGACGGTGATCATGCTGCTGGAGATGGTGGACGCGCTCCGGCAGCGCTACGCCATCCCCACCCAGAGCTGCCTGCTGGCCCACGTCACCACCACCCTGGAGGCGATGCGGCGTGGAGCGCCGGTGGACCTCGTGTTCCAGTCGGTGGCGGGCACCGAAGCCGCCAACAGGGCCTTCGGCATCACCCTCGCGCTGCTCGACGAGGCGCGCGAGGCCGCCCTCGCTCTCGGCCGCGGAACCCTGGGCGACAATGTGATGTACTTCGAGACAGGGCAGGGCAGCGCGCTCTCCGCCGAGGCGCATCACGGCGTGGACCAGCAGACCTGCGAGGCGCGCGCCTACGCGGTGGCCCGGCGGTTCGCGCCGCTGCTGGTCAACACGGTGGTCGGCTTCATCGGCCCGGAGTATCTCTTCGACGGCAAGCAGATCATGCGGGCGGGGCTGGAGGACCACTTCTGCGGCAAACTGATGGGCCTGCCCATGGGGTGCGACGTCTGTTACACCAACCACGCCGAGGCCGACCAGGACGACATGGATGCGCTGCTCACGGTGCTCGCGGCCGCGGGCGTCACCTACATCATGGGTGTCCCCGGCGCCGACGACATCATGCTCGGCTACCAGAGCACCTCGTTCCACGATGCCCTCTACGTCCGCCAGCTCCTAGGCCTCAGGCCGGCCCCCGAGTTCGAGCAGTGGCTGCAGGACATGGGCGTGATGGACGAGAGTCACCGTCTGCTGCCGCCGCGCGGGCGGGTGCTCCAGCTGGTCGAAGGGGCAGGCCTCGCCTAGCGCCCCACGGCACCAGCTTTTCATCCCTCCTTCTTCAGGATTCGCATGCGCCCATACATCCTCTGTCTCGTCGTGCTCGCCGCCTGTCCGGGTCCCAGGTCGGGCGGCCCCGCGGCCGATTCCTCCGCGATGTCCGCCGCTCCCGATACCACCGCACCGCCCGCCGCGGAGCCTCCCGTCCCGCCGCCGGCCGCGCCGGCCCAGCCGCTCGAGGGCACCGCCTGGCGTCTGGTGGAGATCGGCGGCCAGCCCTCGCCCGCGGGCGCCGATTCCAGTCGCCATCCCGGCTTCACCCTGAGGAGCGCCGGCCGGAAGGTGCAGGGATCGGCGGGATGCAACCGGATGACGGGGACGTACCGGCTGGAGCAGAACAAGCTCACGTTCGGTCCGCTGGCCACCACCCGGATGGCCTGTCCAGCCATGGCGACCGAGACCGCGTTTCTCGAGGCGCTGGCGGCCACCACCCGCTACGAAATGAGCGGAACCAGCCTCACCCTGTTCGGTGGCGATACCGCGGTGGCTCGGCTGGAGGCGGGTGCGGTGAACTGAGCGGTACCGTACCGATGGGGCAGCGCCACGGTCCTGGCTACCAGCCTTCGGAGCCGGGTGATCCCTTGAACGGTCCCACGAGGCCGGGGGTCACCCAGCCTCCGTAGAACAGGCCCGGCTGGGGCTCGACCCGGTGCTCGCCCACCCAGCAGGCATCCATCCGGCGGGGATAGAAAGCGATCGCGTCGCGCAGCGGTGCGAAGGCAGGACTGGGCCTCGGATAGCTCCACGCCGCGTCCGCCGCCTTCCGGTCCGGCCCCCGCACCGACCAGTATGACGCCACTCCCTTCCACTCGCAGAAGCTGGTCCGCGAGCTCGGCTCCAGGAGGCCCATCTCGATGTCCGCCTGGGGGATGTAGTAGGTCGGCGGGCTGGCGGTCTCGCAGACGCGGAGGGCGCGCGTGGTGTCGGCCAGCGTCCGGCCGCCGAACTCCACCCGTACCCGGGTCGCCACGGACTCCAGGCGCGGCGGCCGGGGGTAGTCCCACACCGATTCCTGCCCGGGTCCCGGCGGCACGATCTGGATGGCACCCCCGCGCGCGTGGGTACGCCACCGCTCCTGCTGCGCTCGATCGCCTGCATCGCTCATCTCTCTCTAACTCCGCAATCGGGGGCGAGTTCCATCGAATCCGGTGACATGGCGCACCGCACCGCACCTTCATGAGGGGCATCCTACAGGCCTCTTGCAGGTGACTCAGATCCGCGAATGGCAGCAGGCCGGACGCGGCGGACGCAAAGAAGGAGGACCTCCATGACCATGCCCTATGATTCTACCGCTTCATCCGGCGTTGACGCGGATGGGGAGATCGAGAACGAGAGCGCCGGCGGCACCGGCCACACCGGTGTGACTGCCCGGACCCAGATCCGGGAGGTGAAGGACCAGGTGGTTGACCAGGCGAAGACGTCCTTCCGCCAGGCCAGAGACAGCGCCAGCTCCAGCCTGAACGACAGCCGGCACGTAGCCGCCGACAAGCTCGGCGGGATCGCCGGTGCCGTCCGCGGCACCTCGGACCGGCTCCGGTCCGAGAATCAGCCCGGCATGGCCAACCTGGCTGAGTCGCTGGCCGAGCAGGTGGACACGGTGTCGCGCTACCTGCGCGACCGCAACTTGGGCGAAGTCCGCGACGACCTCGAGCGCTTTGCCCGGCGTCAGCCGGCCGTGGCCCTCGGCGTGGCCCTGGCCATCGGCGTCCTGGGCGCGCGCTTCCTCAAGAGCGCCCGGCCCTCGGGAGGCGGCCATGCCTGAGTTCACCCGTCGGACGGCCGAGGAGCGCTCGATCGGCGAGCTCTTCGGCGCGCTGTCGCAGGACATGGGTCTGCTGGTCCGCCAGGAGACCCAGCTGGCCAAGACCGAAATGCAGCAGAAGCTGTCCCGGGTCACCACCGATCTGGTGTCGCTGGCCACGGGTGGCGTGGTGGCGCTCCTCGGCGGCCTGGCGCTGACCGCTGCGCTGATCCTGCTCCTGATCGACCCGGTCGGTCTGGCGCCCTGGCTCGCCGCGCTGCTGGTGGGCGCGGTGCTGGCGATCGCCGGCGGGATGATGCTGCGGCGCGGCGTGACCGATCTCAAGCGGACCGACCCGACGCCTCGGCGGACGGTGGAAAGCATCAAGGATGACATCCAATGGGCGAAGGAGCAGCGGCCATGAATGACTACCAGGGGCAGGACCTCAAGCAGGACGCCATCCCGGCGCAGCCCACCCCCACCGAGATCGAGCACCAGATCGAGCGCACCCGCGAGCGGATGAGCAGCAACATCGACGCGCTGGGCGACAAGCTCCATCCCGACAACCTGAAGCAGCAGGCCAAGGAAGCGATCGCCGAGAAGGCCCAGGATGTCGTGGCCAATATGGGCGACCAGGCGAGGGAAACCGGCTCGCGCGTGTTCGATTTCATCACCGCCAATCCGCTGCCGGTGGCCGCGGTGACCCTGGGTGCCATCTGGCTCGTGTCGATGCGGCGCGGCAGTCAGGGCGAAGTTTCCGGCGACCGGATGGCCCGTTTCGCCTACACCGGGCCGGAGCGGCGGGAGCCCAACGGCCGGCCGGCGCTGGGCCGTCGGCTCAAGGATCGCGCGGTCTCGGTGCGCGATGCCGTCGAGGAAACCGCCAGTCAGGCCGGCGAGCGGGCGGGTGAGCTCAAGGACCGGTTGCAGGAGCGGGCCGGCGAGCTGGGCAGCAGCGCGAAGGAGCGGGCCCGCGATGCCGGCAGCGGCCTCGAGCGGATGGTACGCGACTACCCGTTGGCGGTGGCCGCCGGCGCGGCCGTGATCGGCCTGGCCCTCGGTATGCTGCTGCCGGAAACGGATCCCGAGCGCCGGGTTATGGGCGCCACCCGGGACGAGTTGGGGGAGAAGGTCCGGCATGTGGCCGGCCAGGTGAAAGACACGGTCCAGGAGGAGTTCAACGCCGTGGCCCCGGCACTCACCGAGGCGCTCAAGGACGCGGCCGGCACGGTGAAGGATCAGCTCAAGGAATCGGCCGGGCGCGTGGCCGACGAGACCCGGGACGACGTGCGGCAGGCGGCGCGCGGCGAGACGGGGTGAAGTCATGGGCGTGAAGGAGGCGCTGGCGCTGGTGCGCGACAGCGGCAGCGAGTTCATCGACAACGACTGTCCGACCCAGGCGGCGGCGCTTTCGTACTCCACCATTTTTTCCCTGCCGCCGCTGCTGGTGCTGATCCTGGTCATCCTGGGGGCCTTGGTGGACCCCCAGGACATCCGGGGCCAGCTGCAGACCCAGATCGGGGCGCTGATGGGGCCCTCCGCCGCGGAACAGATCCGCACCATCCTCCAGCACGCCCGCCAGCCGGGCTCCGGCGGCGTGCTGGCTACGGTGTTGAGCGTGGCCGCGCTGGTGCTGGGCGCGTCAGGCGCGTTCGGGCAGCTGCAGGCCGCGCTCAACCGCGCCTGGGGCGTGGCGCCCGATCCGCAGCAGGGCGGCATCAAGGCGTTCCTCCTCAAGCGGGTGTTCTCCTTCGGCATCATCCTGAGCGTCGCGTTTCTGCTGCTGGTCTCGCTGCTGCTGAGTGCCGCGCTGTCGGCGTTCGGCGGCGGCCTGGGCGCGATGCTGCCCGAAGGCATCTCCGGCACCCTGCTCCAGGTGGTGAACCAGGTGGTGTCGTTCGCGGTGGTGGCCGGGCTCTTCGCGGCGCTGTTCAAGGTGCTGCCGGACGCGACGGTGGCCTGGCGCGACGTCTGGGTGGGCGCGGCCGTCACCGCATTTCTCTTCGTCGTGGGCAAGTTCCTGATCGGCTTCTACCTCGGCAGCAGCAACCCGGGCGAGGCATTCGGCGCCGCGGGCTCGCTGGCGCTGATGCTGGTGTGGATCTACTACTCCTCCATGATTGTGCTGTTCGGGGCGGAGTTCACCCAGACCTGGGCCGACCGCCGGGGCAGCGGCATCACGCCGGAGCGCGGCGCGGTCCGGGTGGTGAAGGAGAAGAAGCTGGTGCGGGAGGACCGGGCCGCGGCCTGAGCGGCACCTGTAGCCCTTCCCGCCCGGGCGCGTAATTTCTCCCCCATGTTGCGCTCGGCGGCGGATTACATTCGTCCCCATGCTCCCACCCGCTCGCCCCGCGCCTCGAGGTCTCGGCGCGGGCACCTACGCCCGGATCTACGCCGTCGTCCGTCGGATCCCGCGTGGCCGGGTGGCCACCTACGGCCAGATCGCCGAGCTGGCCGGCCTCCCTGGCCATGCCCGCCAGGTGGGCTATGCCCTCCACGCGCTCCCCGACAGCACCGCCGTTCCCTGGCACCGGGTCCTCAACGCTGCTGGCGCCGTCAGCCCGCGAGCTGTGGCGGGCGCCCAGCTCACACAACGGCAACTGCTGGAGCAGGAGGGAGTTCCGTTCAATCTCCGAGGCCGGGTCCCGCTGGACCTGGTCCGCTGGCGGGGCGCCCGATACCCGGGGGCTCGGGCCGGGCGTAAGATTCTCCCCGATCGTTCCACTCACCGCAAGGGAGGCCGTCGATGAAGGTGTTTCTGACCGGTGCCAGCGGGTACATCGGCGGCGCCGTCACCGACGTTCTGCGCGCCCGCGGCCACGAATTGACCGGCCTGGCGCGCAGCGAGCGCTCGGCGGCCCGGCTGACCGCGGCGGGAGTCCGTCCGGTTCGCGGCGACTTCTCCGATCCCGCCGGCGTGGCCGCCGCCGCCCGCGCCGCCGATGCCGTCGTCAGTCTGGCGCGCACGTACGATGCGGCGGTGGACGGCCCCGCGGTGGCCGCCATGCTCGACGCCCTCGCCCGGAGCAACCGGGCATTGGTCTACACCAGCGGCATCTGGGCGTTCGGCAACACGGGGGAGGTCGTGGTGGATGAGACCTCGCCGGTGAATCCGCCCCCCCTGGTGGCCTGGCGGCAGGCGGTCGAGGACCGGGTGCGGGAGTCGGCGGCGAGAGGAGTCCGCAGCGTGGTGCTCCGCCCGGGCGTGGTCTATGGGCGGGGTGGGGGCATTCCGGCCGGCTTCGTCGAGTCGGCGCGCCAAGGAGGCGCCGCCCGCTACGTGGGCACTGGCGACAATCGCTGGCCGATGGTCTACCTGGACGATCTCGCCGAGCTGTACGAGCTGGTCCTGGAGCGGGCCATCCCCGGGACCCTGCTCGTCCCCGTCCATGGCCCGGCCCATCGAGTCCGCGAGCTCGCCGCCGCCGCCAGCCGCGGGGCCGGGGCCGGCGGCCGCACCGTCGCCTGGCCGCTCGAGGAGGCGCGCAAGACGCTGGGCGATTACGCCGACGCCCTGGCGCTCGATCAGCAGGCGTCGGGAGCCCGCTCCGAGGCGCTCGGCTGGCGGCCGGAAGGACCCGATGCGCTCGAAGACCTCGAGCGCGGCTCGTACGCCGTGCGGGCGGGGCGCTCGAGATGACGGACTCGCTGCCGGCGCCGCCCGATCCCTGGCATGCGCTCCGGGCGCTGACCCCGGCGCGGATCGCGCTCGGCCGCGCCGGGACCAGCCTTCCCACCCGGGCCCATCTCGACTTCCAGCTGGCCCACGCCCGCGCGCGGGACGCGGTTCACGACGGTCTCGACGGGGCGTTCCTGCGCGCGGCCCTGTCGGCGGCCGGGCTCGACAGCCTCGAGGTCCGGAGCGCCGCGCCCGATCGTGCGGTCTATCTCCAGCGGCCCGATCTCGGGCGCCGCCTCGACGAGCGCGACCGCGCGCTCCTGACCGCCGCCGCGCCCGGCGGCGGGGTCGACGCCGCGTTCGTCGTGGCCGACGGCCTCTCCGCCCGCGCCGCGCAGGCCCACGCCGTGCCTCTGCTGGTGGCGCTGGTGCCCCGGCTCCGGGACGCCGGGTGGAGGGTGGCTCCCGTGGTGGTAGCCCGGCAGGGGCGCGTCGCCCTGGGCGACGAGATCGGGGCCACGCTCGGCGCCGCGCTGGTGGTGGTGCTCCTGGGCGAGCGCCCCGGACTGACCGCGCCGGACAGCCTCGGCGCCTACCTCACCTGGGCGCCCCGCCCGGGCCGCACCGACGCGGAGCGGAACTGCGTCTCCAACATCCGACCGGAGGGACTCGTGCCCGCGCTCGCCGCCGACAAGCTGTGCTGCCTGATGCTGGAGGCGGCCCGTCGCCGGCTCTCCGGCGTGGCGCTCAAGGACGACGGCCGGACGCTGGGCGCATGATCGTCCACGTGCTGGGCGTGCCGATGGACCTGGGGTCGGGCCGGCGGGGCGTGGACATGGGGCCCTCCGCCATCCGCATCGCCGGCGTCGAAAAGAGCCTCCGTGAGCTCGGCCACGAGGTGGTGGACGAGGGCGACATCGCCATCAAGAACATGGAAGAGCTCAAGGTGGGCGACGTGCGCGCCCGTTACCTGGCGGAGATTACCCGGGCGGCGACGGTAGTGTGCCGGAAGGTGGACCAGATCATGACCAAGGGACATTTCCCGCTGATTCTGGGTGGCGACCACTCGATCGCGGTCGGGACGGTGTCCGGCATCGCCGCCGTCTGTCGCCGGCGGAAGAAGAAGCTGGGCCTCCTCTGGGTGGACGCGCACGGCGACATCAACACCCCGGAGTCGTCACCCTCCGGGAACATCCACGGGATGCCGGTGGCCTCCCTGCTGGGACACGGACCCGACAAGCTCACCGGCATCGGCGGCAAGTTCGCCAAGGTGGATCCGGCCAACATCGCCCTGGTGGGCATCCGGAGCCTGGACGACGGGGAAAAGCACCGGCTCAAGGCCACGGGCGTCCAGGTCCATACCATGTCGGACATCGACCGGCACGGCATCCATCGGGTGATGAAGAAGGCGCTCGCCCGCGTCACCGACGGGACCGACTACGTCCACGTGAGCTTCGACCTCGACGCCGTGGATCCCACGGTGGCGCCCGGCGTGGGCACGCCAGTCAAGGGCGGCCTCGACTACCGCGAGGCCCACCTGATCATGGAGCTGCTGCACGATTCGGGCGTCATGACCTCGCTCGAGCTGGTCGAGGTCAACCCGATCCTGGACCAGGGCAACGCCTCCGCCGCCTTCGCGGTGGAGCTGGTGCAGTCGGCGTTCGGGAAGAAGATTCTGTAGCGGCCGGCCCGTCGTGTGTCGCCCGTCACACGCCGGCGCTGCGCTGGATCGGAGCGCGGGCGCGCCCGGCCGTGCAATATGGGGAGGTCCGTACCGTCCCAGCCTCCCAGGAGGGCCCGTGCTTCCTTCCATCCGCCTCCCCCTGCTCGCCTGCCTCGTGCTCGGCGCCACGGGGACGCTCGCCGCCCAGTCCACCGCTCTCTCCCCCAGTCCCACGCTCCCGAGCGACACGCTGGAGGCCAATTACGGACCGCGGAGCGCGCCCGGTCCGATGCCTGATCTCGCGCCCACTCTGCCGAGCGACACCCTGGAGGCCACCCAGCCGGTGGACTCGTTCCCGACCGACCCGTTCGTGGACGACTCCGCGTCCGCCAACCTGCAGTCGAGCGACCTGGTCGCCCCCGACGCGTCCGAGACCGCGGCCGACAGCGCCGCGGTGCGCGAGCTCCAGCGCTGGATCGAGCGCCACCCGGCGCTGGTCTCTCCGCCGCCGATGCGGGCCCTCCTGGTCAAGGCCTAGCCGGGACGCTTACCCGCCAGGGCGGCCTTGACGAACCGGAGCATGTCGGCCGTCCGCTCGAAGACCCGGACCTCGGGATCGGCCAGGGCCCGGTCCCGCGGCTCGAGCTTGAGATCGAGGTGGGGATAGCGCCGGTTGCCGAGCTGCAGAGCCTGCGGCGGCGCTCCCACCTTCCGGCGGAACCGGTCGAGCTCGGCCACGTCGTTGCTGGTCGAGAGCACGTGCGACCACCCGGGTGCCGACAGGTTGTTGCGATCCATCACGATCATCCCTCCCGTCCCTGGGCCAGGAACGCCGCCGTGGCCCGCACGACCGCCTGATCCCGCAGCAGCCCCCGGTGCCCCAGGCCGGTGGTGGACAGCAGCCGCGCCCCCGGCCACGCCGCGACGATCTCTTCGGCCTGCTCGTAGGCCACGTCCTCGTCGCCCCGGTCGTGCACCAGCAGCGCCGGGGCGCGCAGCGACCGGGCGATGGTGGGAACGTGCATCTCCTCCCAGCGTGCCTGCAGCCGGGACTCGAGGTTCCGGCGCATCACCGCGCGCGTCCCGGGCGGGAGCCGGAGATAGTCGGCAAAGGCGGTCGAGAACCGCGTCACGTCGGCCGGCGCGGCCAGCAGCACCACCCGCCGGGCGGCCAGCCCGTCGCGCAGTGCCAGGGTAATGGCTGCCCCGCCCAGCGAATGCCCCACCAGCGCGTAGGCCGGTCCCACCGCGTCGGTCACCGAGCGGAGCGCGCGGGCGAACTCGGGCAGCGAGGCGAACCGCCCGGTCGAGCGGCCGTGGGCCGGCGCGTCGTACGCCACGACCCGAAACCCGGCCTCGGTCAGCGCCTGCGTCATCGGCCCGAAGCGGCCGGCCCGGCTGCCCCAGCCATGCGCCAGTACCACCGCGGGGCCCTGCCCCCACTCCCACGCGGCGAGCGACTGGCCCTCGGCCTCGACGCCGAAGCGCCGCCCCGAGGCAAGGAACGCCTCCTCCCCGCTCCGGGGCTCGTTCCGCGGCGGGGTGCAGAAGATCGTCTCGGCCCAGCGCGCCGCGACGCCGGGCGCCACCGAGCCCACGGTGGTGAACACGGCCCGCAGCGCGAGCACCCGGGCCGGAGCACGGCTCATTGTGGCCGGGGGACGCGGAGGGTCATGGACGGCGGCTCCGGAGGGCGGGAAGTCGGGCGGTCTGGCCCGGCTCCGGAGTATCGCGGGAGACGAGGACGGAGCGAAAGGGGAGGAGGAGCGCTCGGCGACAGGGTGACCTCGGTCACCCGGCCGCCTTTCCCGGGGCGCTAGCTTGAGCGGTGAGCCCGCCAGCCGTACCATCTCCGCAGGAGGACGCATGACCGACCAGCCGAAGGACCGTCCCGACGAGCGGGACCTCGATCAGAACAGGAACCTCGATCCCAGCCAGCTCAACGCCGACTGGCAGGCCGCCTGGGAGACCGAGGACAATTACTGGCAGGAGAACTTCAGCAGCCGCCCCTACGCTCTGGGACCCGACTACTACGACCAGTTCCGCCCGGCCTACCGCTACGGCTTCGAATCCGCCCGCGACGGTCTTGGCCGGACCTGGGACGAGGCCGAGCCCGACCTGGAGTCGGGATGGCAGCGCGCCCGGGAGGCGAACGGGACGCCGTCGACGTGGGATGAGATCAAGACCGCGGTGCGCGATGCCTGGGACCGGGTGGCCGGCGGACGGACCGCCGAGAGCGAAGCGCGTCACCCGCAGAGCCGCGAATAGCGCCGCCCGGGTTCCAGTCCCCTATCTTCCGACATGGCTGACTCCATCCGCGACCTCTTCTTCGGCTCGCAGGCACGCGAGCTGACGGAAGGGGTCGAACCGCAGCGATCGTTCGACGACGTCGTCCTGCCCGAGCGGACGCTGCTCGCGCTCGATTCCGCCCTGGCCCTGGTGCGGAAGCACGACCTCATCTTCCGGCAGTGGGGACTGGCCGAGCGCCACTCGACCGGCCTCGGTCTGGCGTTTCACTTCGCCGGTCCCCCCGGGACCGGCAAGACCATCTGCGCCGAGGCCCTGGCCTACACCCTCCGGCGGAAGCTGCTGGTGGTACGCTACTCGGAGCTGGAGTCGCGCTGGGTGGGGCAGACGGCCAAGCATGTGGCCTCGGTGTTCCGCGCGGCGGAGCGGCAGGACGCCGTGCTCTTCTTCGACGAGGCGGACGCCATCGCGGGCCGGCGCTTCACCTCGGTGCAGGGCGCGGTGGACCGGGAGGCCAACTCGGTGGTCAACGTGCTGCTGCACGAGCTCGAGACCTTCCCCGGCATCGTCATCTTCGCCACCAACCTTGCCGCCAACATCGACCCGGCCTTCGAGCGGCGGATCCGGACTCACATCCTGTTCGAGATGCCCAACGTGGAGGAGCGGGAGCGGATCTGGCGGGTTCAGCTCCACCCGCGGAAGACGCCGCTGGCCGAGGACGTGAACTTCCGCGAGCTGGCCGAGCGCTTCCCCCGGAGCGGCGGGGACATCAAGAACGCCGTGCTCAAGGCGGCCCAGGTGGCCACGACCGAGCCTGGCCCCGACGCCGCCAAGCGGATCCACCAGCGGCACTTCGTCCAGGGCATGGAAGAGGTCATCGCCGGCACGTCGGTCATGAACCAGTCGCTGTTCGGGGAGAACGGCGGTGCGCCCGAGGCGGGCTTCGCGGAGGAGATGTCGGAAGGCCAGGAGGCGCTTCGCGCCGAGTTGGCGCTGGTGGCGGAGCGGCTGGACGGGCTCGAGCGCCGGCAGAGCAACAACCTCAAGCGACTGGAAGAGCAGCAGTCGGCGGCCCTGGCCGCGGCCGGCGAATCGGCCGCGACGGCGTCGGCTGGTCTGCAGGCCCGGCTCCGCACCGCCTGGCTCGCCGCCGGGCTGGCCATCGCGCTGGCGGCGGGCGCGCTGCTGGTCGCGTTTCTCCGCGCGCGCTGAAGCCGGAGCCCGCCAGGCGAAGGCCCCGACCGACCATTCCGCCCACCTACCGCTTCTTCAGCAGCACGTCGTCGCTCCGTACGTTGGGCCCACCAGGAGCACCCGCAGGCGCGTCACGTAGCCCGGCCCCCTCACCCGGACGTATTGGGTGCGGCAGTTGTCCACCAGCGACAGATCGAAGCGAAAGTGATACTCGCCGACGTCGTTGGTGAAGCTCACGAAGGGCGTGCCCAGCATCTGCAGGTGCGCGCCGACCAGGGGCAGCCCGTTGTCCTGCCGGAAGATCTTGCCCGTCACGATGCCGTAGACGGGCGCCGCCGCGGAGTCGCGTTCCGCGGGCTGCGTCGGCGTGCACCGCTCGGGCCGGTCGGGCAGGTAGGCTTCCATCGGCCGGGTGGCCCGGGGCCCCGCTCCCGGCCGCGGTCCGAGCCGCGGACGGCCGAAGATCCGGCGCGCCTCCGATTCCATGGTTGCGGCGGCGTTGTCCTCCGCCGGAACCGGCGAGCCGAGCTTGGGATCGGTGGGTGTGGCCTGCTCGCCTCCGGCCGGATCCTCGGTCTCCCGCTCCTCGCCCTCGCTCCGCTTGGCCTCGGGCGGGGCGTTGGCGTCCGGCTCGGGCGTGCGCTGCGCCTGGGCCGGCGGCGGCGCCGAGCGCTGCGGGGGCGGGGGCGAAGGAGTCGGCGTCGGTGGGGGTGGCGTCGGCTTGGGAGTCGGTGCCGGGGCCGGCGGAGGCTTGGCGGCCGGCGGCAGGTAGACCATCTGCACCTCGCGCGCGGGCTCGGCGGCCTGGTGGGCCTGGTCCTTGGCCGGCGGCTCCGCCCGCTCGCGCGTCAGCTGGATCGCGAACGCGAGGATCGCGGCGTGCAGCGCAGCGCTGATGCCGAGGGAGATCCAGGGACGTTGGCGGGAAGGGGGGTCCGTCGGCTTGGGCAACCCTGCGATTCCTTGGGCGATGGGAACTGGGGTGGAATCTAGGCCGGCACCGCCTCCCCCGCCTGCCAGCCCTCCGCCCGGAGCCGCTCGAACAGGGCCAGGATCAGCGTTCGGTCCTGGTGTACCGCCAGCAGCAATACATCGCCCGGGCGGGCCCAGGCGAGGGCGTCGCGAACCGAGGCCATCTCGCCGCCCGGCCGGCTCAGGGCCTCCGGCGCCATGCCGTGCCGCAGCAGCTCGTCGGCCATCAGGGCGGGAATGTCCCCCCAGGCCCGGCCCCGCAGGTACTGCTCCATCTCCTTGAGCACCACCCGGTCCGGCCGGACTTCGAGCGCGGCCCGGGCCAGGGCCCGGATGGCGTCGTCGGGCCGGTCGCCCGCCTGGCCGATCATGAGCAGCCGGCGCCGGGCCGGCAGGGCCAGCATCAGTTTCGCCAGGGCCGACAGTCCATGCGGATTGTGGGCGTAGTCGACGATCAGCCGTACACCGCCCAGCTCGATGATGTTGGCCCGCCCCGCGTTGTCCTCCGGCCGCTCGCCGAACCGGCGGAGCTCCCGGCTGATCACCTCCGCCGGGACGCCCATGGCCGCCGCGGCTGCCGCGGCCGCGAGCGCGTTGGCCAGGTTGTGGCGGGCGGCGCCGCCCAGCGTGAGCGGCA
>JBBRGH010000003.1:0-29357 GCA_038240915.1 Gemmatimonadales bacterium
ATCCGACTGGGCCTCGCGGTCGGCGTGCCGGTGGCAACGGTGAGCGGGATGTCGGGTCTCAGCGTGAGCGATCCGTCGGGCGCGCGGCTGGCAGAGGTTCCGGCCGGCGAGGTCTGGCGAGTGAGTGTCAACGGGACGGGACTGGCTGTGCTTTCCCCGGGCGGCGGCGCCACTGCGCCGGCCGACACGCTCCTGATCGGATCGCCCGATCCCGAGGGCCTGGTGCAGGTGAACGGCCGGCCCTACCGCGGCACCATTCTGGCCCTGCGCGACCGAGCCGGAGTGACGGTGGTCGATCGGGTGCCGATGGAGAGCTACCTGGCGGGGGTGGTCTCCGCCGAGATGGGCCGCCGGAGCCTGGCTGACGAGGAAGCGCTTCGCGCCCAGGCGGTGGTCTCCCGGACCTACGCGCTCCGGAACCTGCGGCGTTGGCAGGCGCTCGGTTTCGACCTGTACGCCACCGTGGCCGACCAGGTCTACGGCGGCGCCGGCTCGGAAACTCCCGAGGGCCGCGCCGCGGTGGCGGCCACCCGGGGCCGGATCCTGACCTACGGCGGCGCGCCCATCGACGCCTTTTTCTACTCGACCTGCGGTGGCCGCACGGCCGACGGCACCGAAGTGTTCCGCGCCGCCGACCGTCCCTATCTGCGGTCGGTGGCCGATGTGGCGGACGACGGCGTGGCCTACTGCAGTATCTCGCCTCGCTTCCGCTGGCACGAGGAGTGGACCGCCGAGGCGCTCCGCGCCACCGTCGAGCGCTTTCTGCCCCCGGTCGCGCTGGTGGCCGGGCCTGCCGCGGCGGCGGCCGCCTCGGACGTGAGCGAGGTGCGCGACGTGCGGGTCACCTACCGGACGCCGTCCGGCCGGGTGGGCGAGCTGACCGTCTCCCTCCGCCGTGGCGATGTGCGGATCGATGGTCCCAGCGTGCGCCAGGTGCTCCGTCCCGTGTCGGGCGACCCGCTGCGGAGCAACGTCTTCACCCTCACGGCAACCAGGGCTGGCGGACGGGTCACCCGGCTGGCCGCCGACGGAGCGGGCGCCGGCCACGGGGTCGGCTTCTGCCAGTGGGGCGCCGTGGGGCGATCCCGGGCGGGCCAGGACTATGAACGCATCCTCGGGGCCTACTACCCGGGCGCGGTGCTCGAGCGCCTCTACTGAAGGAGGAACCGGCATGAGCGCCAGTCGAGCCACCGGTGATCGGCTGCGGGTGGGCATCCTCGGGGGCGGAGCCATCACCCAGGTGGCCCATCTTCCTGTGCTCAAGAAGCTCAAGTCGATCGAGGTGCTGGCCATCTGCGACAGCGACCTGCCCAAGGCGCGCGCGCTGGCCGATCGGTTCGGCGTCAAGGATGCCGTGGACGACATCGAGGACCTGCTGCGGGTGGACGGCCTCGAGGCGGTGGTGATCTGCTCGCCCAACCACCTGCACGAGTCCCACATCCTGGCGGCGCTGTCGGCCAACCTGCACCTGCTGGTGGAAAAGCCGCTGACCATGTCGGCGGCCAGCACCCAGCGGATCATCCGGGCCGCCGAGAAGCGCGACCGGATCGTGATGGTGGGGATGAACCACCGCTATCGCCCGGACGTGCAGATCATCCGCAGCTTCGTCCAGAGCGGCGAGCTGGGCCGGATTGAGAGCGTCCGCGGCAGCTGGCACGTGTTCCGGCCCAGCCGGAACCAACTGGGCTGGCGCCAGCGGCGCGATCAGGCCGGCGGCGGGGCGATGCTCGATCTCGGCCTCTCCATTCTCGATCTCGGGCTCTGGCTGGGCGGGATGCCGGCGCCGGTGCGGGTCAGCGCCTGTCTCGACGGGGTCGGGCGCGAGCGCGCGGTGGAGCAGAGCGGCAGCGCCTTCGTCGTGTGCGAGAACGGCATGTCGCTCTTCGTGGACGTGACCTGGCATCACCTCGGCGAAGGCGAGCGGTTCGGCGTCGGCCTGCGCGGAAGCAAGGGGACGGCGGCGATCAACCCGCTCACCGTCTGGAAGGACCTGAACGGCGTGGCCATGGATGTGTCACCCACCTCCTCGGGCAGCCGAGAGAACGCCTTTACCGCCTCCTATCGCGCCGAGTGGGCCCACTTCGAGGCGGCCGTCGCCGGGGAGGCGAAGATCGCCTCGCTCCAGGAGCACCTCGTGCTGCACCGGATCATGGACGCCGTCTACAAGTCGGCGGAGGACGGCCGGGACGTGACCCTGTGAGGTCCCGGCCCGCCGTCCGGCGGGTGCTGGCCGCCGTGGCCATGGTCGCCCTCGCGGCGACCGTCCGCCCACGGCTCTCGCTCGCCCACACCGCCCTGCCACCCCTGCCCGATTCCAGCCCCGTCGCCGCCTCGGATACCGGCCTCACGGTCTACCTGATGACCTTCGGCCCCGGCGCCCAGGTCTGGGAGCGCTTCGGACACAACGCCCTCTGGATTCACGATCCGGCACACGGCACCGACGAAGCCTATAACTACGGCCTGTTCGACTTCCACCAGGAGAACTTCATCCTTCGCTTCGTGCGAGGGCAGATGTGGTATTGGATGGCGGGCTTCCCGGCCGATCGTTACGTCGAGCAGTACCGGCAGGACAACCGGTCGGTCTGGATCCAGGAGCTCGAGCTCACCCCGCCCGCCAAGCAGGAACTGCAGCGCTTTCTCCAGTGGAACGCCGAGCCCGAGCACCGGTTCTACCACTACGACTACTATCGGGACAACTGTTCGACGCGCGTGCGGGACGTCATCGACCGGGTTGTCGGCGGTGGGCTCCGCCGTCAGACCGAGCTGGTGCCCACCGGCGCCACGTATCGCTTCCACACCCAGCGGCTCACGGCGAACGATCCGCCCATCTACACCGGGCTGATGCTGGCCCTCGGCCAGCGGGTGGACCGTCCGCTGCCGGCGTGGGACGAGATGTTCCTTCCGCTCAAGATGCGGGAGCACGTGCGGCTGGTGACCGTGCCGGGTCCGGCCGGTGGGCGTCTGCCGCTGGTGCGTTCGGAGCGGACCATCTTCGAGTCCACCGCGCCGGCGCCGCCGGACGCGCCGCCCGACTGGCTCCGGTGGTATCTGGCCGCCGGGGTGGCGATCGGCGGCGCGGCCTGGCTGCTGGCCCAGCGGGCCCGTTCGAGCGGGGCGGCCAGGGTGGGATTCACGCTGATCGTCGGGAGCTGGGCTCTGCTGGCCGGACTGGCCGGCGTGATCATGGCGGGCTTATGGGGTCTGACCGATCATGTGGCGGCGGGCAACAACGAGAACCTGCTGCAGCTGAGTCCGCTGGCACTGCTGATTCTGCCGGGCCTGGGGGGATGGGGCCGGCGGGGGCGCCGGTTGCGACTCGCGGGCGGCGCGGCCATGGCGCTGGCCGGCCTGTCCCTGCTCGGCCTCGCGCTCAAACTGCTGCCGGTGATGGATCAGGTGAACGGGCAGATCATCGCGCTGGCGCTGCCGGCCCAGGTCGGCATCGCCGCTGGTTTGCGCCGGGTGACGACGCGCTTCCGCTGGCAGCCGGACGTGCCCGCTAGCCGCCCTTGACCCGCCGCAAAGCGTCGCGCGCGTCGGGGTAGTCCGGATACGTGCTCAGGGCCCGCTGGTAGGCTTCGGCCGCCTTGGCGCGGTCGCCCCGGGCCTCGAACATCACCCCGCGGCTCTACTCGGTCAGGGCGCCCGTCGGCAGGGCCCGGTTTCGGGCGGCGACCTCGTCGGGGTAGGGCGCCAGGCCGATCGCCCGGACGATCCGCTCGCTCACCAGCTGCAGGATCGCCGCCAGCTGCGCCCGGTCCTGCAGCGTGGGATCCTCGTTCGACACCACCTTGAGAATCTCTCCGCTCTGACCGTCGATCACCCGCGCGTTGATGCGGAACTTGCCGTAGAAATCGGCGAAGCTGCCGGTCACCACGTAGCGGGCGCCGGCGGCCTTGGCCACCTCGGTGGCCGACGCCGCGTCGAGCCGGCGGGCGGCGCCCGCCGGACTGCGCTCCAGCGCTGCCCCCACTGCGGCGCGGTCGAGTACCCGGATCCCCGGATGGGCCGACAAGGTCGAGCCCAGCAGGGCGGGCATGCCGATCGCCAGGGCGTCGAAGTTCTCCTTGTCCTGTCCGTAGGACCCGGTGTTCTCGAATGGGAGCACGGCCACGACCGCCTCCTGCGCCTGGAGCGATGGGGCCAGCGCCATGCCGGCGAGGACGAGACCGACCCTGAATTTCCGCATGGCTGCTCCTTTCAGAGGGCGAACCCTTCACCTTCCTTGGCCGCCTCGACCGTCAGGGCCGGCGCCACCTCGCGGGCATAGCGCTGGGCGTCCGCCAGCAGCGCATCGACCATGTCGTCGTCGTTCTCCGGCTCGTGGTGAAACAGGATCAGCCGGGCGCAGCCCGCCTCGGCGGCCAGGTCCACGGCCTGCCGCGGGGTCGAGTGCCCCCATCCCGCCCGGTACTGGATGAACGGGTCCGCGTACATCGCGTCGTGAATCAGCGTGTCCGTACCCTCCAGGAACCGCACCAGCCTGGTGCGCCAGTCGCCCGAGACCGGATAGCTGCCACCGGCCCCCAGCTCGTTGTCGGTGAGGTAGGCGATCTCGCGTCCGCCGTCCGTGGGGGACAGCCGGTACCCCAGTGTCGTTCCCGGGTGGCGCAGGCGGAAGGCACGGACTTGGAAGTCGCGCAGGGGGACCTCACCCTCGACGATGTCATGCACTTCGATCCCGGCGGCCAGGGCCTCGAGCGGCACCGGGAAGACCATGGGATCCATCTGGCGACGGAGAATGTCCTCCAGCGGGACCCCCTCCTGGGCCGCCCCGTAGACGCAGAACCGGTTGCCGCTCGCGCTCATCGGTTTGAAGAAGGGCAGGCCCTGGATATGGTCCCAGTGGGTGTGCGACAGCAGGATGTCGGCGGCGAGGTGGCCCCGGCGGCTCATGAGCGCGGTACCCAGGGTGCGGAGCCCGCTGCCGGCATCCAGGATGGTCAGCCGCCCGTCGCTGGCAGTCAGGCTGATGCAGGCGGTATTGCCGCCGTAGCGAGTGGTCCGCGGTCCCGGAGTCGGAATCGACCCGCGGGTACCCCAGAAAGTCAGTTGGTAGGCCACGCCGGCCGGCCGGGCGAGTGAAAACACATAGCCCAACCTCGCCCCGTCCGGGGGCCGGGGTCCGCGTCCGCAGTCACAGCGGGGCCGTGACTGCCTTCACGCCCGGCGGGCGGCCAGCATGAGCGAGCGGCGATCCTTGAGGGTGATTTCCTTGCGGGTGACCTGGATGATGCCGCGCTCCACCAGGTTGCGCATGGTGCGGGAGACGGTTTCCCGGCTCGACCCGATCATCTGGGCGATGGTGTGGTGAGTCAGCTTCCGGCTGATCCGATCGCCGCCCTCGTCATCGGCCATGCGGAGCAGCAGGTGGGCCACCCGCCCGTTGACGTCCAGCAGCACCAGGCTGCCGATCTTATCGTCGGCCCGACGGAGCCGGCGCGAGATCTCGCGCAGGAGGGAGATGGCCCCCTCGGGCGAGCTGCGGAGTCGGGCGTAGAAGTCCTCCCGGCGCAGCACCAGCAGGCCGGAGTCCTCCATCGCGATGACATGAGCCGAGCGGGGCTCGTCGTCGATGACCGCCATCTCGCCGAAGAAGCTGCCCTCGCCCAGCACCGACAGGATCACTTCCCGGCCGTCCTCGGCGATGATCACCACCTTCACCTGGCCCGCCGCCACGAGGTAGAGCGCGTCGCCCGGGTCGTCCTCGAACACGATGACGCTGCCCTTGGGGTAGCTGCGCTCGCGCGTCAGCTCGGCGAACGCCGTCAGATCGTTCTCCCCCAGACCGGAAAAGAGCGGAACCTTGCGGAGGACTTCGATGGGCGACAGGGGCACGCAAGCCTCGCAGGAAGCGGAAGTAGTTGGGAGTACAATACTTGCGACTTGAGGCAGTGTCAATCTTCCGGCGGCATCGTGAGGCCGAATCGCGGCCCTTTCCGGAACCGTGCTGGCTCCGCCAGCCGGCTCCGGGAACCGGCTCCGCCCCGCCGCTGTTGGGCATCTGTCAGGGGAGCGCGGCGCCGTGTTTAGGCCCGACATCTTCCATTAACCTCCCGCCCCGGTTAGCTTTACCAGCTTGGCGTCAACCTCGAGGAGTCGTACCGTGAAGCCCGATCTGCATCCCAGCTACAAGAAGATCACGGCCGTCTGCGCCTGCGGGAATTCGTTCGAGACCCGCTCCACCTCCGCGTCGATCCACGTGGAAGTCTGCGCGCAGTGCCACCCGTACTTCACCGGCAAGCAGCGCCTGGTGGACACCGCCGGTCGGGTCGATCGTTTCCGCCGGAAGTACCAGACGGAGCCGGCAGCCGCCCCCAAGGCCTGAGGCATGGAGGCTCGACTCCGCCAGGCGTTGGAGCGGGCGGCGGAGGTCGAGCGGCTGCTCGCCGACCCGGCGGTCGCCCGCGATTCGGCTCAGCTGCAGTCCCTCGGTCGGGAACACGCGCGGCTGGCGCCGATCATGCGCCTGGCCGAGCGGCAGGCGCGATTACAGAGAGACTTGGACCAGGCTCGGGAGCTCGCCAACGAGGCGGATCCCGAGTTGGTCGCGTTGGCCCGGGCCGATCTGGCCCGGGTGCCCGACGAGCTGAGCGCCGTCTCGGCCGACCTGCACGAGCTGCTGGTGCCGCGCGATCCCCACGATGATCGCGACGCCATCATCGAGATCCGGGCCGGCACCGGCGGCGACGAGGCCGCCCTGTTCGCGGCCGATCTCTACCGGATGTACCAGCGCTATTCCGAGCGCCACGGGCTGCGCTGGGAGCCCATGTCGCTGAGCGACGGCACCCTGGGCGGCATCAAGGAAGCCATCGTCGCCGTGCGCGGTCCCGAGGCGTTCGGCATGCTCCGGCGGGAGTCGGGCGTGCACCGGGTACAGCGGGTGCCCGCTACCGAAACGCAGGGCCGGATCCACACCTCGGCCGCCACCGTGGCAGTGCTGCCCGAGGCCGAGGAAGTGGACATCAAGATCGAGCCCAACGACCTCAAGATCGACGTTTTCCGATCCTCGGGCCCCGGCGGCCAGAGCGTAAACACCACCGACAGCGCCGTCCGCATCACCCACCTGCCCACCGGGGTGGTGGTCAGCCAGCAGGATCAGAAGTCGCAGCTGCAGAACAAGCTCAAGGCGATGGAGGTGCTCCGCGCCCGCCTGCTGGACCGGATGATCGCGGAACAGGAGTCGGCCCGCTCGCGCGACCGTCGGGCCATGGTGGGCACCGGCGACCGGTCGGCCAAAATCCGGACCTACAATTTTCCGCAGAGCCGGGTGACCGACCACCGGATCAACCTTTCGGTTCACAACCTCGCGGACGTGATTAACGGCGACCTCGACTCCCTGGTGGAGGCGCTGCGCGTCGCCAGGCAGCAGGAGCAGGATGGGCCCTGACACCGCCGTCACCTGGACCGCGCTCCTGGCCGAAGCGGCGGCGGCGCTGGCCGCGGGCGGACTGGCCTCGCCCAGGCGCGAGGCCCATCGGCTCTGGACCGAGCTCGCCGGCGAGACTGCGGCCCTGGTCCCGCCCGACACCGCGGTCGCGCGGGCGGACGCCGAGCGATACCTGGCCGCGGTTCACCGGCGCGCCGCCGGTGAGCCCTTGGCCCATGTCTCCGGCTGGGCCGGCTTCCGCCATCTCACGCTCCGCAGCGATCGCCGGGCCCTGATTCCGCGGCCCGAGACCGAGGGCTTGGTGGAGTTGATCGTGGCGCATGCGCCGGCCGGCCGGGTGGCCGACGTCGGTACGGGCACCGGCTGCATCGCGCTGAGTTTGGCGGTCGAAGGCAGGTACAGCCAGGTCATCGGGATCGACACCTCGACCGCGGCGCTGGAGCTGGCCCGCGAGAACCGGGCGCTGACCGGCGGCCGGGTGGAGTTCGTGCGCGGCGACCTCTGCCAGCCGCTGGCTGCCGGCAGTCTCGACGCGCTGGTCTCGAATCCCCCCTATCTTACGGACGCGGAGTACGGGGGGCTCGACGAGTCGGTTCGGCACTGGGAGCCCAGGCTGGCGCTGTCGGGTGGACCCGATGGGTTGGACGCCATCCTGGCGCTGCTGGCGCAGGGCTTCGAGGCCGTTCGTCCCGGCGGCTGGCTGGCAATGGAGATCGATTGTGCTCGAGCGGCGCACTGCGCCTGGCGGGCCGGCGAGTTCGGCTGGACGGACGTCGCCATTCATGCGGACCTTTTCGGCCGCGAGCGCTATCTGCTCGCGCGAAGGAGCGATGCCCCGTGATCTGGGACAAGGCGCAGGACCTCGGACGGCAGATCGGCCAGTCGACGGAATATCAGACGTTGCGCCGGGCGGAGGCCTCGCTCCGGGAGGACAAGGACACCGTGGCAAAGCTGGATCAGATCCAGACCCTGGCCCGCCAGGTGGATCAGCTGGTCGCCGCGGGTCAGATGCCCGATCAGGCTACGGCCGAGTCGTACGAGACGGCGGTGCGCGACCTCGAGATGAGTCCGGTCGGACAGGCCTACGTCGTGGCCCGGTCGAACTTCGAGAAGCTGATGGCGAAGGTCAACCAGCAGATCAGCGAGGGTATGGAGAAGGGCGCGTCCAGCAGCATCATCACCCTGGGATGAATCGGCGGGGGCTCTTCCTGGTTCTGGAGGGGCCCGAGGGGTCGGGCAAGTCCACGCTCGCGGTCCGGCTCGCCGAACGGATGCGGGACTGCGGAGTGGACCCGGTCGTCGTGCGCGAGCCCGGCGGCACGCGGGCCGGCGAGATCGCCCGGCAGGCGCTGCTCGATCCCGACCATCCGGTGAGCGCCTTGACCGAGCTCTTCCTCTATCTCGCTGCGCGCGCCGAGCTGGTGTCCACGGTCATCGCGCCGGCCCTGGCGGCCGGGCGGGTCGTACTCTCCGACCGGTTCGTGCTCTCGACCGAGGCCTACCAGATGACGGGCCGGGGACTGACACCCGACGTCGTGAAGCCGGCGAATGCCGCGGCTTCCGGCGGCCTCGAGCCCGACCTCACGCTGATCCTGGATTTGCCTCCCGAGGTCGGGCGGGCCCGCCAGGTGGCGGCCGGCAAGCGGCTGGACCGGCTGGACGCCGAGAGCATGGAATTCCATCGCCGGGTGCTGACACACTATCTGGCGGTGCAGGGCGACAGGGTGCGACATTTGGATGGAGGCCTTCCGCCGGATCGGCTCTTGCAGACGGCGTGGGCGGCGATCGCGGCGCTCGATCCCGAACGTTTCGCGAAGGGACGGGGCCAGGAGGTGGGCAGGCAGTCTTCCGCAGGACCGGAGGCGGTATGAAGCAGCGCTGGGGGTTGATCGTGGTGGTGGCCGTGATCTCGTTCCTCACCGGCGGCTGGCTGCTCCAGCGCGGGGTGGCGAGCGGCGGCAACGTCTACCAGCAGGCCCGCCTGTTCGACGACGTGCTCGGCCACGTGAGCGCCTACTACGTCGATTCGATCGGCGAGACCGACCTCTACGATCGCGCCACCCGCGGCATGCTCGAGCAGCTGAAGGACCCGTACTCCGTCCTCCTCACGGGCGACGACTACAAGGCGCTGACCGAGCAGACCTCGGGCAACTACGCCGGCCTCGGCATCCAGATCGAGGTTCGCGACGGGTGGATCACCGTGGTAGCGCCCTTGCCCGAGACCCCCGCCGAGCGGGCGGGCGTGGCCACCGGCGACCAGATCACCGAGGTGGACGGCAAGTCGACCGAGGGCTGGAAGAACGACGAGGCGGTCAAGTCGCTGCGCGGCGAGGCCGGCTCGAAGGTCGCGATCACGGTGCGGCGCTCGGGCGTGGCCGACCCGATCAAGTATTCGCTGGTCCGGGCCCAGATCCACATCCGCTCCGTCCCCGCCGGCACGCTGTTCGACGGCGGCGTGGGCTACATCTCGCTCACTCCCGTGGCCGAAACGTCGGCCGAAGAGCTGCGCTCGGAAATCGGGTCGATGAAGAGCAAGGGAATGAAGTCGCTCATCCTCGACCTCCGGCTCAATCCGGGCGGTCTGCTCGATCAGGGCGTCAAGGTGGCAGACCTGTTCCTCGACTCCAAGCAGGAGATCGTCGCGACCCGCGGGCGGGCCCGGGGGTCCACCAAGGAATTCTACGATGAGGCCAAGCAGACCTGGCCGGAGTTGCCGATCGTCGTGCTGGTGAACGACGGCACCGCCAGCGCGGCCGAAATCATCGCCGGGGCGTTGCAGGATCATGACCGGGCGGTGGTCGTGGGCACGCCCACGTTCGGCAAGGGGCTGGTCCAGACGCTCTTCCCGCTGGGCGAGGGCGTGGCCCTCAAGCTGACCACGGCGCGCTGGTACACGCCGAGCGGTCGGACCATCCAGCGGACCGCGAAGAACGAGGAGGCGCAGGCCGAGCAGGCGGCGATGGAGGCCGGCGACACCATGCCCGGCGCGCCGGACAAGGCGCACAGCGACTCCGCCATCCGGACCCGGCCGATCTTCCATACCGACGGGGGCCGGGTGGTGCGGGGTGGCGGCGGCATCGTGCCCGATCTCGTGATTCGGCCGGACACCCTGAGCGGGGGCGAGAAGGAGTTCGCCAAGGCACTGGGCAGTCACCTGCCGGAGTACCGCGACGTGCTCACGACGTTCGCCCTGGAGCAGAAGCGCGGCTCCTCCGTCAAGTCGGAGTCGTTCAGGGTGACGCCCGAGATGCGGCAGGAGGTCTACACCCGGCTCCGGGCCAAAGGTATCGAGATGACGCTTGAAGCGTACGAGGGCGCCAGCCGCCTCATCAACGATCAGCTGGGCTACGAAATCACCCGCTACGTGTTCGGCCGTCAAGCGGAGTTCCGCCGCCGGGTGCATGACGACGCCCAGATGCAGACCGCGATGGGCCTGCTCCGCAAGGCCGGGAGTCCGCGGGAGCTGTTGAGTCTTGCGACCGCCAGCCGGGCGGCGGTGCCGGTGCAGAACTAACGGGTGGTGTCGCTCGGCCGCCCGGCTCGGTGGGTGGTCCGCGCCATCGCGCGCGTGCGGACGGGGGCATGCCAGCCGGCATGCCCCCGTTGGCGTACCCTCCGCTCCCAGTGCGTACCGGCGCGAAGGGATGGGCGGTGAGCGAGGTGGGACCCATCGTGGTCATCGGCGCCGGGCGTATGGGTCGCGGTCTGACCCTCGCGTTCGACGCGGCCGGGGTCGAGGCGCGCCTCCTCAAGCGCTCCCGGCGCCCGGAGGACACGCGGGGCGCGCGGGTCATCTTGATCGCGGTGCCGGACGACGCCATCGGCGGGGTCGCGGCGGAGCTCGCGCGCGATCAGGCCGTGGCTGCCGACCAGGTCGTTTTCCACCTGTCGGGGCTGCTGGATCGGCTCGCCCTCCATGCCCTGGCATTCACCGGCGCCGCTCTGGGCTCCTTTCACCCGCTCCAGTCCATTGCCGATCCGTCCACCGCCGCCATCCGGCTGCGCGGCGCCTTCGCCGGGCTCGAGGGCGACCCACGGGCTCTGGCTGCCGGCGAGCGCCTCGCGGCCGCTCTGGGAATGCGCGCGGTCCGGCTCGCGCCCGGTGGTAAGGCGGCGTATCATGCCGGGGCGGTCTTCGCCTCCAACTACGTCGTCGCGCTGGCCTCGGTCGCCGAAGGCCTGGCCCGTCGCGCCGGGGTTCCGCCGGCCGACGCGGCGGCCCTCTACCTGCCGCTCATGCAGGGCACCGTGGCCAATCTCGTGCTGGGCGCCGCCTCGGCCCTGACCGGACCCGTGCGGCGCGGCGACGAAGCAACCGTCCGGCAGCACCTGGCCGCGCTCGAGCCGGTCGACCGCGCGGTCTATCGCGCGTTGGGCCTGGAGGCGCTCAGGCTGGCCCGGGCGGCCGGGCTGGCACCCGGGCCGGCGGCCGCGGTGGAGCGGGCCCTCAGCGCAGACCCCTGACCGAAACTTTTCGGGGCGGAACGCCCTAGTGCAGAAGGAGCCTGTGGCCCGGACGTGCCCCGCTCCCATTCCCATTCTCCAGGTCGTGGTCGAGACTCATGACGAGACGCTGGGTCGTTCCCGCGCTGATCGCGCTCGTGGCCTGTTTCTCCGGCGGCTGGCTGCTGCAGCGGCGCCTGGGCGTCGGCGACGACGTGTACCAGCAAGCCCGCCTGTTCGAACAGGTCCTGGCCCACGTGCGGGACTACCAGGTCGACTCGCTGCCCGAAAGCGAGTTGTATCACCGGGCCGTCGACGGCATGCTGGAGCAGCTGCACGATCCCTATGCCGCTCTGCTGGTGGGCAACGACTACCAGCGGCTGCAGGAACGCACCACCGGCGACTACGCGGGCCTTGGCCTGCAGGTGGATGCGCGGAACGGCTGGATCACCGTCGTGACGCCGATGCCGGGCACGCCCGGCGAGCGGGCCGGGATCCGGAGCGGCGATCAGCTGACGGAAGTGAACGGCATTTCGGCGGCCGGCTGGACCATGGAGCGGGCGGTGCAGGCGCTCCGCGGGAGGATCGGGGAGCCGATCGAACTGGCCGTCCGGCGCGAAGGCGTGGAGGCTCCGATCCGCTACCGTCTCTCGCGGGAGCGGATCCATCAGCGGGCCGTGTCGGAGGGAATTCTGCTGGCCGACAGCGTGGGCTATCTCGCGCTGACCATGGTGCGGGAGAACTGCGCCGCCGAGCTGGAGCAGGAGATCACCCGGCTGTCGCAGCAGGGGATGAAGTCGCTGCTGCTCGATCTGCGCTCGGATCCCGGCGGCCTCCGCGACGAGGCCGTGCAGGCGGCCGACCTCTTCCTCGATCCGCGGCAGCACATCCTGTTGAGCCGCGGCCGGGCGCCGGGCGACAACCACACCTGGTCGGACGCAGCGCCGCAGCGCTGGCGCGGGCTGCCCATCGTGGTGCTGGTCAACCGCGGCACCGCCAGCGCGGCGGAGATCATCGCCGGAGCGCTGCAGGATCACGACCGGGCGCTGGTGGTCGGCGATACCACCTATGGCAAGGGGATCGTGCAGACGCTGTTTCCGCTCGGTACCGACGTGGCGCTCCGGATCACCACCGCGCGGTGGTACACGCCAAGCGGGCGGTCGATCCAGGGCGCCACCCTGGATTCCGTGATGGGGGCGGCACACGTGGCGCCGGCGCCTGCCGACCACCGCTCCGACAGCGGCCGCCCGCTGGCCGGTGGCGGCGGGATCGTGCCCGATGTCCTGCTCGAGCCTGACACGCTCACCTCGCGCGAACAGCTGTTCACCCGGGCGCTCGACGGGCAGCTCACCGCCTTCCGCGACGTGCTGACCGCCTACGCCCTCGAGCTGCGGCGCGGCTCCCAGGTGTCCTCCGAAGCGTTCGAGGTGACCCCGCAGATGCGCGACCAGGTGCGGCAGCGGCTGGCCTCCCGGGGCGTCCCGATGGCGGACAGCACCTTCGCGGGCGGCGCCACCGTGCTCAACCAGCAGCTGGGGTACGAGGTGGCGCGGTATCGGTTCGGGACGATGGCGGAGCGCCGTCGGCGGGTGGGCGACGATCCTCAGATCGGCCGGGCGGCCGAGCTACTGCGTCAGGCGGCCACGCCGAGCGCCCTCCTGGGCCTCGCCAGCGCGCCATTCGACCGGAATCACTGATCGATGACGCGGACGCCGGATGGCACCTCGAAGCGGAAGGTCCGGTCGGCCACCGGCTGGTTGATCCGGACCTTCGAGAGATCCAGCGTCCTGGTCGCGCCAGAGTGCTCGGTGATCTCGAGCCGGCGGGGCAGGCCGTCGGCCCGGTCGAGCCACACCACCGCCCGCTCAAACGGCAGATTCGGCACCGCCGGGACCAGCTGCACCACGTCCATCGCGCGGCCGCCCAGCCGATCGGTCCTGAGGAATGAGGCGGTGTAGCGTTCGGCCGGCCGATCCAGCAGCCATGCGAGCATGTTGTAGCCATAGACGGGGCCGCCGCTCGGCACCGCCATGCGGATCACCTGGCCCGGCGTTGTGCTGGGCGTGTAGATCCAGACCGATCGCCCGTCGATGATGACCGCCTCGCCCTGGGGATCGGTGAAGCGCATGGCCAGCTTGTCGGCCCCGGCCTGCACCAGGGTGCCCCGGCTCTCGGCACTGTCGATCATCGGGTTGTCGATGACCTGCACGAAGTCGGCCCGGAGGCTCGTGAGCGACCGGTAGATGCGCGAGGAGCGGCCGACGATCGCGTTGGCATCCTGCGCCGGCAGGGTGGCGGGTGCCGCCGCCAGCAGGGCCAGCACCAACCAGGCGCGGTAGCTCACGCTCGTGCCCCCGCCGGCTCCGCCACCCGCCGGCCGATAGCCTTTGCAATCAGGCGCACTTCCTTCATCATCCGCTCGAACTGCTCCGGGTAGAGGCTCTGCGCACCGTCGGACAAGGCGCGATCGGGGGTCGGGTGGACCTCGACCAGCAACCCGTCGGCGCCCGCGGCCACCGCGGCCCGAGCCATCGGGATCACCATGTCGCGGTGGCCGGTCCCATGGCTCGGATCGGCGACGATGGGCAGGTGGGAGAGTCCGTGCACGACGGCCACCGCGCTGAGATCGAACAGATTGCGGGTGGCCTGGTCGAAGCTCCGGACGCCTCGCTCGCACAGGATCACCTGCCGGTTGCCCTCCGCTAGGATGTACTCCGCCGACAGCAGCAGTTCCTGGATGGTGGCCGAGAGGCCGCGCTTCAGGAGAATCGGCTTGCCGCAGCGGCCGGCATGCTTGAGCAGAGAGTAGTTCTGCATGTTCCGGGCACCGAGCTGGACGATGTCGGCCACTTCCACCACCTGGTCGAGGCCCTCGGCGTCCATCGCTTCGGTGACGATGAGCAGGCCGGTTTCCTCCCGGGCCTTGGCCAGCAGCGCCAGCCCGGCCTGGCCCAGGCCCTGGAAGGAGTAGGGCGAGCTCCGCGGCTTGAAGGCCCCGGCGCGGAGCACGGTGGCCCCCGACTCCCGAACCGCCCGCGCGGCCTCGAGGATCTGGCGCTCACTCTCGACGGAGCAGGGGCCGGCCATCACCACGACTTCGTCGCCGCCGATGGTGAGGCCGCCGGGCAGCCGGATGACGGTGGGCTCGGCCTGCCACTCGCGCGAGACCTGCTTGTAGGGCTTGGTGACGTGGAGGATTTCCTGGACCCCCGGCAGCGCGGCCAGCCGCGACCCGTCCACCCGGCCGTCGTTGCCCACCAGGCCGACCGTAGTGCGCTGCTTGCCGGGCATCGGGCGCGCCTGGTAGCCCATCTCTTCGATGGTGGCTACCACCCGCTCGATCTCGTCCTCGGCCGCGCCGTGGCGCATCACGATCAGCATCCGGCTCCTCGCTCGACGTGTTGGATCTGCTCCGTCCCAGCTACCGCAAGCCCCGCACCACGGTCATCCCTCGCCTAGGCGACGTGCTCCGCCTCACCCAGCCGGACGCCCACGATGGTCGAGACCCCGGGTTCCTGCATCGTGACCCCATAGACGGCATCCGCCGCCTGCATCGTCCGCGGGTTGTGGGTGATGACCAGGAACTGGGTGTCGCCCTTGAATTCGTCGAGCAGCCGGGTGAACCGGCCCACGTTGGCGTCGTCGAGGGGAGCGTCCACCTCGTCCATCAGGCAGAATGGGCTGGGCTTGGTGAGATAAATGCTGAACAGCAGGCTCACCGCCACCAGGGTCCGCTCGCCCGAGCTGAGCAGGTGGATGCGCTGGGTCCGCTTGCCCCGGGGAGCGGCATGGATGTCGATCTCGCTCTCGAGCGGATCGTCCGGGTTGGCCAGCCGAAGCTCGCACTCGCCGCCGCCGAACAGCGTCTGAAACACGCGGCTGAAGTTGCCCTGGACGGCGGTAAAGGTCTCCAGGAACATGTTCTTGGCCGTGCCGTCGATTTCGCGGATGGCCTGGATCAGCGACTGCCGGGCGCCCACCAGATCGTCGCGCTGGGTGGTGAGGAAGTCCAGGCGCTTCACTTCGTCGGCGTGCTCCTCCACCGCCAGCGGGTTGACCGGGCCGATCGCCTCCAGCGCTTCGACCACCCGTGCCGCCTCGGCCTCCAGCGTCTCGAGGTCGAGCTCGAGCATCGGGGCCTGTTCCACCAACTGCTCGAACGGTCGACGCCACTCGGCCTCCACCCGCTCGAGGATGCTGCGACGGGTCCCGGCGGTTTCCGTCAGCTGGACCTGGAGGCCATGGCTCTCTTCGCCGGCCGACTCGAGGGCGGCACGGGTGGCCCCCACGTCCCGCTCCGCGGCCAGCAGGGCGGCTTCGGCCGCGGCCAGGATGTCATCGGCGTCGCCGCTGGCCACCTCGAGCTCGTGGAGCGCTACCTGACGCTCGGCGCGCGCTTCGCGCCACTCGCCCTGCTGCGCGGCCAGGGCGCTCGTCTCGGTCTCGAGCCGGGCCAGCTCGCTGCCGAGGGACAGTCCGGCGCGCTCGGCCTCCTCGCGGGTGAGCCCAGCCCGCTGCAGCCGCTCCTCCGACGAGCGGAGACCGCCAGCGACATGGGCTTCCTGCACCTGCCAGTGCACCCGCTGCTCGCGGGCGGCCTCCTGTTCCGCTTCGAACTCGCTCAGTTGGCTGCGGCCGCCGCCCAGCTCCTGGTCGAGCCGGCTCCGCGCCAGGTCGCCGTCGACCAGGGCGTCGTCGATTTCGGCCAGGCGGTGTTCTGCCCGGGCCAGCCGTTCGGTCACCCGCTGCAGCTGCGCCTCGGATTCGGCCATCTCGCGCGCCAGGTTGCCGGCCAGCCGGACGGCGTCCTCCCGCGAGGCGGTGGCCTGACGCTCGGCCTCGCGCGCCTGCTCGGCCGCGGCATTGGCCGTGGTCAGCCCCAGCTCCCGCTCCGCCATGCGGCCGACCGCTGCCTGGACCGCGCTCTCGGCGGCGGCCAGGGCGGCCGCGGCCCGCCCGACATCCTGCGCCAGCGACGCGATCTCCGCCCGCCGGCGGAGCGGGCCGGATGGGGCCGCCGCGCCGGACAGGAAGATCGCGCCGCTGGCCCGTCGGAGCACCCGACCGGCCGCGTCGATGACCTCGCTGCCTGCCAGCGCCGTCCGGACCCAGCCGGCCGCGGGGCCATCCACCCGAAGCCGGTCGTCGAGCGGCTGGGCCTCCGGCTGCGCCGTGGGTCCCGGGTCGAGCGGGAGCAGCACCAGGGAGCCCGGCTGCTGGTCGGCGTGCCAGGCCTGCACCGCGTCCACGGTCGCGTGGTCCCGGACCAGGACGGCGTGCATCCAGTCGCCCAGGAGCCGTTCGGCCAGTTCCGCGTCGTCCCGGCCGGTGGTGACGAAATCGCTGAGGGGACCGAGCACTCCGCCGTCGAACCGGTCGCGCGCGGCGAGCAGGGCGGCCGCGGCCGGGGCCAGGCCGACCCGATCGCGCTCAAGCTCCTCGAGTGCCTGGCGGCGCGCGGTCATCTGGGCCAGCGCTTCCTCGGCGCGGCGGCGGTCGGATCGATACATCGCCTCCTGTTCGCGGGCCTCCGCGACCAGGTGGCGCCCGCGCTCGGCGTCGGCCGCGGCCCGCTTGCTCTCATGGCTGAGAAATCCAGCCCGCTCGACCGCGTGGTCGCGCCGGCGCTCGGCGCCCGCCAGCTCGCCCTGCAGGCCCTCGCGGTGGGCGCTGGCGCCGGCCGCGCGCTCGCGAAGCGAGGCGAGCTCGCCCTCGAGCGCCCCGCGCTCGCCTTCGAGCGAGCGCAGCGTCTGCGCCTGCGCCTGGAGCGCCTGTTCCCACTGCCGGACCTGGGTCCGTTGCTCGCCCAGCCGGCGACGCACCTCCTCCTCGGCTTCGGCCCGGCCCGCCAGCTCGGCCCGGATCCGCTCGTGCTCAACGGAGGCGGCCTCCTGGTCGGCGGCGGCACTGTCGCGCTCCACCAGCGCCTGCTGAACCCGGAGCTCCATCTGCCGCCGCTCCTCCTGGGCCCGGTGCCGTCGGGCAGTGGCGTTGGCCAGCCGTTCGGCGGCGAGCGCCAGGTCCCCGTCGAGCTTGCCCAGCTCCACCCGGACGGCCCCCAGCCGGTGGGCGATTTCGGTCCGCCGCCCCTCGGCGGCGGCCCGGCCATGGGCGGCTGCCTCACGCCGGTGCTCGTCGTCCGCCAGGCGCCGGCGGGCGGACGGCAGCAGCTCGGCCAGCTCGGTGAAGCGGGCCTCCATCCCGACCGCTTCGGCGGTCAGCTGCTCCAGCAGGCGCCGGGCCAGGGTGATCTGGAGGGCGAACTTCTCCTCGGTCAGCTTGACCGAGCGTTCGGCCTTGCCCCGCTGGCGCGCAAGGCTCCGAATCTGCGACTGGACCTCGGCGATCAGGTCCTCGACCCGCTGCAGGTCGGTCGCGGTCTCCTCCAGCCGCCGCTCGGTGCTGTGCTTCCGGTCGCGATAGAGCCCGATGCCCGCTGCTTCCTCGAACAACGACCGCCGCTCCTCCGCCCGGTCGGAGAGCAGCAGGTCGATCATCTTGGCCTCGATGACGACCCCCGCGTCGCTGCCGAGGCCGGTGCCGCGCAGCAGGTCCTGGATGTCGCGGAGCCGGACCGGCGACCCGTTGAGGAGGTAGTCGCTCTGCCCCGAGCGGGAGAGCCGCCGCGTCACGACCACTTCACGGTAGGCGATCGGGAGATCGCCGTCGCTGTTCTCGAGAAAGAGGGAGACTTCGGTGACGTTGACCGGGCGGCGGGCGGTCGAGCCCTGGAAGATCACATCCTCCATCTTCCCGCCGCGGAGCAGCCGGGCCGACTGCTCGCCCAGCACCCAGCGCACCGCGTCGGAGACGTTCGATTTCCCGCACCCGTTGGGACCGACGATGGCGGTGACCCCCTGCTCGAAGGTCAGGGTCACGGTGTCCGCGAACGACTTGAAGCCGGAGAGCTCCAGCCGGGTGAGCTTCATGCGGGCATCCTGCCGATGGAGGTGTGGGCGCGTCGCCCGTTGGCGACGCGAGGCTCAGCGGTCCGGCGCGTTCTGCCCCGAGACGACGAAGGACGGCATGCCGATCTTCCGGCCGGTCTCTTCGGCCTGTTCCCGGGTGGCGTACGGGCCGAGCACCACCCGGTGGGCTTCGTCGCCGCGGGTGGGGGCGAGCACCGAGGCGGGCAAGCCGGCCCCCCGGAGCTTCTCGGCCAGCTCGTTGGCCCAGGCCGGGTTCTGCGAGCTGCTGACCTGGAGGTAGACGGACGCCGCGGCCTGGCCGCTGTCGGCGCCGGCCAGCGCGGCCGAGTCGGCGGTCACGTCGCGCTGGACGTCTCGCGCGGGCCGCCAGGCCACCGGCAGCCACTCGTCGGCCCCGCCGTCCTTGACCCGGCCAGCCTCGGGGAAGCCCTTGGCGCCGAGGTCGAGCGAGAGGACGTCGCCGTCGCGGCGCACCAGCAGGGCGTTGGGCGACGCGACGGCGGGCAGATCGGCCGCCCACTTGGTCGCGACGGTGCCGGCGAAGCGCCCGCGCCCCACGTCCACCACCCAGACCGAGTCGCCGGCCGCGGGACGCACGAGCAGCCATTGCCCGAACCGGTCGCCGCGCAGGCTTCGCGCCGGGCCGGGCAGGTCGATCGCGGCCAGCTGCTCGCCGCCGAAGCGGTCGTACACCAGGAGCTTGTCGTATTCCTGCGCGACGTAGAGCCGGTGGCCCGACGGCGAGAAGAGGATGTCCCGGGCGTGCCCGCGCACGGGGATCGAGCGGGGCGGCCGCTTGCCCTGGGTCTCGTAGATCACGACGCCCGTGTCCGTCGCCACCGCGACCAGATCGCCGTAGAAGGTCGGCGCCATCGTCTCGGACGGCAGCGACGTCGAGACCGGCGCCTGATCCGGTCCGAGCACCTCGAGAACCGGGGCCTTGTCGCCGACCCGGGCGAGGAGCGCGCCCGTCATGGTGGCGTACAGCTCCTGGGGCGACCCCTGCAGTTTGGAGCGGAACCGGACGGGGGCCCGCCGCACCATCTGGGTCACCGTGCTGCCGGTGTCGACGGCGTAGAGCGCGCCATCGGGGCCCATCGTGGCCGTGCGCACGTGGTCGAGGTAGGTGCGCACCCGCCGCGTCTCGAGGTCGAGGGTGACGAGGTTCCGCTTGTCGTCGAGGGTGAAGACCACGCCCTGTTCGGGATCGGCGCCGACGATGCGGGCCACGGCGGGCAGCTTATCCTCGGCCGTCCACGAGCTGGGGTCGAGGCCGGGCACCCGGTACAGCCGGGCGACCCCGCCGCCGGCCGCCAGCCGCAGCACCGAGGAGGGGGCCGGACCGCGGGTGCTGGCGGGCAGGTGATCGAGGGCCAGCTTGGGCCCCTCTTTGCCGCATGCGGCGGCCAGGAGGAACAGCCCGGTAACGATGGGGAGTCGGGGGGACGTCACGGAAGGGAAATGTAATGGAGGAGGCGGGGAAGGCGGAGAGGCTGGTGGGGCGCCGCCAGCCCGGGTACGACCCGGGATGGCGGATGCGACAGGCTAGAAGGTTGGCCCGAGGCTGAAGGTCCACAGCCCCTTCACGGCCGGGCGGTTCTGCGGGACGGCATAGTCCACCCGGGCGATGGCGAACCCGAACAGGTTGGTCCGGATCGACACCCCGATGGTCTGCAGTGGCGTCCGCACCCGCACCGGGTCGTCGCCGGCGCCCCGGCTCCACTTGAGCGTGCTCTGGTCGTCCCACGCCAGTCCGATGTCGTAGAACAGGGCGCCTTCGATCGGCGGGATCGCGGCCGGCAGTCCGAACGACGGGTTGAGGATCGGGAAGCGCAGCTCCACGCTCCCGACGCCGATCTGGGTCCCGACCAGGCGATCGAGCTCGGCGCAGCCGGTCTCGGTGTTGACGTCGCTCGCGTTGAGGCATTCGTTCCGGCGGTAGGAGCCGGAGGTGTTGCCGCGGATCAGGTCGGTGCTGCCGGCGAAGATCCGGAACTCGCGCGCGTCGCGCCCGATTCGCCCGAAGTAGAGCGCCCGGGTGGCGAGCACGATGGGACCCAGGATCCGGTCGTAGCGGCGGTAGTCCGCGGTCACCTGGGAGAACTTCCAGTCGCCCAGCGTCTGGGCGAACTCGACCCGATAGCGCCGCCCGTAGAACGGGCCCACGTAGCCGAACAGCGAGTTGTCGAACACCAGCGCGGTGGACGGCTGGAGGTAGTTCACCGAGGACAGGTGGGTGGTCTCGAGAAACGGATCCGCGGTGGCGAAGCCCGTGTTGGGGTCGTAGGGCTCGTTGATCCGCAGCAGGGCGTCGTCCACGTTGGCGAAGCGAAGGGAACCCTCGATCCGCTGGAACCGGCTCACCGGGTAGTACGCCTGGCCGAACACCGAGCGCACCACCAGCCGCCGGATGTTGGTGACGAAGACGTTCCCCCCGGCATTGTTGGGATCCGGCACGATCCCGCTCGGCTCCAGGAAGTAGTACGGATCCTGGCTCAGGCCCGTCGCCCAGTTGATCCGCTTGCTCAGGTTGGCGTACGCCGCGAGCACCTGGGCCTCGCTGATCCGGCCGTTGACGTAGCCGGCGAAGACCAGTTGATGGTTGCCCAGGATATCGCTCAGCGAGATGGCCGAGCCACCGAAGAAGCCGCGCCCGAAGTTGTCCCGGGCGTAACCGATGGACGGGCGGGCGATGTAGTCGGGCGAGAAGTGCACCCGGTAGTCCTTGAGGGTGAACTCGCTGGTGTCGGGCAGACTGTAGTTGGCCGAGTCCATCAGCGCGCTGATCGACACCGGGGCCGAGAGCTGGGTGGTGTCGCCCGTCCGGGCCAGGTCGCTGGACGAGCGGAAGCCCTGCTGCGTCCGGTAGATCGAGCCGCCCTCGCCGACCTGGGACCGGACCTCCTCCCGCACCTGCAGTGACCGCGTGGTGTCGAGCGGCGGGGTGGCCACCCGCGCCAGGATGCTCACGCTGTCCACCGCGGGCTGCACGTAGGGCGAGCGCTTGAGACCGCGGGGGTTGGTGATGGAGTAGACGTCGAACTTCTGGTCCTCGTAGTAGACGAACGCCAGCCGGTCGGCCCCGCGGGCCCAGCTCAGCACCGGCGAGAGCGGGGTGATGCCCTGGACGCCGGTGTAGAAATCGGTCAGCTGATAGATCTGGCTGTCGTCCAGGTCGTACAGGAAAATGTCGCTCACGCCGCTCCGGTCGGAGACGAACGCGATCGATCGCCCGTCCGGCGCCCACTGGGGGCTCACGTTCTTGCCCTGGTCCATGTGGTCCAGCACCTTGACCGTGCCGGTGGCCAGGTCGTAGAGCGCGATCCGGAAATTGCTGTACGCCAGGATCTTGAAATCGGTCCGGGGCCCCCGGTCGGTGGCGAAGGCGATGGTCTTCCCGTCGGGGCTCCACACCGGGTGCAGGTCGCCGTACTTGTCCGAGGTCAGCCGCCGGAGGTTCGACCCGTCACGGTTGACGGTGAACAGGTCGCTGATGCCGCCGTCGTAGCCGGTGAAGACCAGCTGGGTCCCATCCGGACTCCACGACGGGGTGGTGACGCCGCTCAGCTTGAGCTGGATCCGCCCCACCTGCTTGTTGCGGGCCACGTCCACGATGACGATGTCGTCGCGGGGCCCCCGCTTGGCGGCAAAGGCGAGCAGCTTGCCGTCGGGCGACCAGTTGGCCTGCGAGTTGATGAAGCGGTACGTTTCGTAGTTGCTGCTCACGCCGGATTTGAGGATCCGCCGCTTGACCTCGCCGGTCTCGCCGTTGGCGAGGTACAGGTCAACGAAGTAGAAGTCCTTCTCGCTGAAGTACGCCACCTGGCTGCCGTCGGGCGACAGCGCCGGCGCCAGGTGGAGCGTGCCCTTGGAGCGCTTCTGGGTCAGCATCTCGTCGGCCACGGCGCGCGCCTTGGCCCGGGCCCCGATCTCGGGCAGGTAGCGCTTCTGGACCGCGTCGCGCCACTGCTCCGACAGCTGCTCCAGGCTGAGGCCGATGGTCCGGCGGAAGGCCGGTTCCACCCCGCCGCTCAACGTGGCCTTGAGAATGGCGCCCACCGCCTCGTCGCCCCAGCGCTCGCCGATGTAGGACCAGAGGGCGTGGCCGAAGCGATAGGGGAAGTACTCGTAGGGATCGGCCGTCATCTGCTCGATGGTCGGCAGCTTGCCCTCGAGGGATGCGTCCCGGAGCCACATCGCGGTTTCGGCGTTGATCGGGCCGAGCGAGAGGTACTCGGCCATGCCCTCGGCGAACCAGAGCGGGGGCGCGATGGCGATCAGGGTGTTGAGCCCGGCACCGGCCCGGCCGCGGGACCAGATGTCGTACTGGAACTGGTGGGCCATCTCGTGCGTGAGCACGTGCTCGAAGTCGGCGTAGGCGCCGGTGAACGGCATCACCGCCCGGTTCCGGGCGAAGTCGGTGACGCCGCCGGTGCCCTCGCCGCCCACCTCGGTGGCGTTGGTCTGCATGAAGTCCGACTGGGACGCGTACAGGATGATCGGCTTCCGCTCGCGGAACTCGTGGTTCAGGACCTTCGAGAGCCGGGCGTAGCTCCGCTCCGCCATCCGGCCCGCGTCGAGGGCGGCCGTGCGCTCGCGATCGTAGTAGTAGACGTCGAAATGCTCGGTCTGGATGATCTTGTAATCGAAGTCCGTGTACTGGACCTTGTTCCGGCCGAAGTACTGGGCGGACAGGACGCCGGGCGTGCTCAGGAGGCAGGCGAGCAGGACCGGAGCGAAGCGTCGAAACATGGCGACCTCAGCCTAGGTGGAGCTGATCAACAGCTCCGGTGCGTCGTTCCAGAGCCGCTCCAGCTGGTAGAAGGAGCGGGTCTCCGGGTGGAACAGATGAACCACGAAATCCACGAAATCGAGCAGGACCCAGCGGCCGCTCGTCAGGCCTTCCACGTGGTGAGTGCGGTGTCCCCTCCGGTCGAGCTTCTCCATGACCGATTCGGCGATGCCCCGGACATGGGCGTCCGACGTGCCGGACGCGATCACGAAGAAATCGGTGGCGTCGGTCAGTCCCCGCAGGTCGAGGACCACCAGCTGGCTGCCCTTCAGGTCCTGAATCGCGTCCAGGGCCAGGCGAAGCGCCTCGGGGATCCGGGGCGTCACCGGGCGATCCCTGCCGGCATGTGGGCCGATCCTTCCCTCCCCGCGGCCGCCGCGTCGAGCCGGGCGGGGGTTCCGTCCTCGACCTGGTAGAAGACGGCCCAGGCGCCTTCGCCCACATGGGTGCCCAGGACGCCGGTGGCCAGGGTCACGAAGCAGTCGCGCGGACGATAGGCCGCCACCAGGGCCAGGCGCACCCGCTCGGCCATCTCGGGCGCCTCGGTGTGGACCACCCCGAAGCGCACCACCCGCGGCCGGGGCGTGAGCCGCTTGTCCAGCAGCGCCAGCACCCGCGGCACCAGCTGCTCGCGACCCCGGACCCGGTCCACCGGCACCACCCGTCCCTCGCCGTCCAGCGACAGGATGGGCTTGACGTCGAGTATGCCGGCGATCCACGCCTTCCCCCGCGACACCCGTCCCGACCGGAGCAGGTTGTCGTACCGGTCCACCGTCAGCAGCATGCCGGCCTGCCCCCGCACCCGCTCCAGCTCGGCCGCGATTGCCGCCCCGGGCCAGCCCGCCTCCGCCAGTTCGGCCCCGCGGAGCGCCAGCAGCCCCACCCCGAGCGAGGCCGAGCGGCTGTCCACCAGGTGCACGCCGGAGATGCCGGCCGCCCGGACGGCGCTCTGGGCCGAGGCGTAGGTGCCGGACAGGCTCCCCGAGAGCAGGACGCCCACCACTTCGTCAGCCTCACTCCGGGCGTCGCGGAAGACCCGGACGAACTCGGCCGGGGTCGGCTGCGAGGTGGTCGGCAGGTCGCGGGCCGCGCGCAGCCGGCGGTAGAACTCCTCGGGCCGGAGCTGGACTCGATCACGAAAACTCTCCTGGCCGAAGACCACCTGGAGCGGGACCAGGGCGATGTGGTGCCGATCGAGCACGCCGTCCGCCAGGTCGGCGGAGCTGTCGGTGACGATTGCGACCGGGCGGCGGTCGGCGTGGGCGAGACGCCGGTGCTGGGCCCGCATATCGTCGGCCTTGGTGGTCTCGACCCGGCCCCAGCGCGCCGCATAGCTAAAGACGGCCTCCGGGGTGTCGGTGTGCACATGGATCTTGAGAATGTCCGGCAGCACCGCCACGACGACTGAGCCGCCGAAGCCGTGCATGGCGGTCCGGACCTCGTTGGCCGGCGGCAGCTGCTCGCCCCGGACCAGCACTTCGGTGCAATACTGGAAGTCGCGCTCCGCGGCGATCTCGATGGCCGCCGCCGGAACCTGTACCACCGGGAGGCCGGCGCCGTTGGTGGCGGCCAGCGGCAGGATGGGATCCCCCTCAATGTAGCGGACGACGCCCTCGATCATGCGGACGAATCCCTTGCCGCCGGCGTCCACCACCCCGGCCTCCTTGAGCACCGCCATCAGCTCGGGGGTCCGGGCCAGGGCCGCCTCACCCTCCGCCAGCAGCCGGTGCATGAACTCCCCGATGTCGGCGGTCTCGGCCGCGGCTCGCTCGGCCGCGGAGGCGGCGTCCCGGGCCACCGTGAGGATGGTCCCTTCCCGGGGGTCGTCCAGCGACTGGTACAGCCGGTCCGCGCCGTGGCGGAGGGCACGGGCGATGTCCTGGGTGGTGGCGGTGCTGCGGTCGCCGAGGGACTCGGAGAAGCCCATGAGGAAATGGGCGAGCATCATCCCCGAATTGCCCCGGGCGCCGAGCACGGCGGCCCGGGCCGCCGTCCGGCTGGTGTCCGGAAGCGAGGCGTCGCCGAGCGCCCGGATGGCGTCGGCGACGGCGCGGAGCGTCAGGCTGAAGTTGGTGCCGGTGTCACCGTCGGGGACCGGAAAGACGTTGATCCGGTTGATCTCCTCCCGCCCGGCCGCCACCCAGTCGGCGGCGGCAAAGAGGGAGCGGGCCAGCCGCGGGCCGTCGACGTAGGCGATCCCCACGGTCATCGGCCGCGGACTACTCCGCGACAACCGAGACGCGCACCTCGGCATGGACGTCGGAGTGCAGCCGCACTCCCACGGTGTGGTGCCCGATGGTCTTGATCGGATGCTCCAACTCGATCCGGCGGCGGTCCACCTGGTGGCCCTGGGCCGCCAGCGCGTCGGCGATGTCCTGGGCGGTGATCGAGCCGAACAGCTTGCCCTCCTCGCCCGCCTTGCCCGTGAGCGTCAGCGCGACCGCGCCGAGGATCGCGGCGAAGCGCTCGGCCTCGGTGCGCTCGGCCTGGTCGCGCGTGCCCCGGGCCCGGCCCTCGGCCTCGATCCGCTTCCGGTTGCCCTCGGTGGCCTCGAAGGCGAGTCCCCGGGGCAGGAGGTAGTTGCGCGCGTAGCCCGGCTTGACCCGGACCAGCTCCCCGGCCTTGCCGAGCGACTTCACGTCCTCGCGCAGGATCACTTCGGTCATCGATCGGTTCCTCCCGTGGACGGCGTCGACAGGCGACGCCGGAAATCTAGCCAGGTGTCGGCCAGCCCGAGCAGCGTCAGGCCTCCGACGACGAACGGCAGCACCAGCAGGGCCACCAGGGTCAGCGCGGCGCCGACCAGGCCGGCGATCCCGCCCGATTGCGCCACCACGACCGCCAAGCCGCGGGCGGCGGAGAGCGCCCCCATCACCACCAGCAGGTTGGCCCCCAGCAGCCGCCAGGGTTCCGGCACCGGCACCAGCACCAACGCCGCGGCGGCGACCCAACCCCAGACCAGCTGGTCGGTGAAGACGAACGACCGGAACGGCGCCGGCGGCGAACCCAGCGGACGGAGCGCGAGCCGGTGATACCAGGCCCAGGCGAGCCGAAGCCCCGCGATGGCCGCGATGGCCAGCAGGCCCGGATAGAGCTGGGACATCGAGTGCATCACCGCCGCGGTCTGGTCGATCAGCTGCTGCGGGGCGCCGGCACTCCGCCACTGCTCCCGAATGGCGGTCTGATAGATGGAGAGATCGTGGTCCACCCCGCTCACGACCTGGGCCCACCCGATGCCGAGCCCGCGCATCCACACCAGCAGCGCCGCGCCGGCCGCGGCGGTCGCGGCCACCGCCCGGCCGACCGCGTTCGAGGGCTGCCACAGGGTCAGCGCCAGGAAGGTGCCGATCAGGAGCACGGCACCGGCCCGGGTGACCTGCGCCCCCAGGCCCCCCAGCTGCTGCAGCCACAGCACCGTCCAGAACCCGGCGACCAGGAGGTAGGCCCACTCCCGGATCGTGGCCGGGCGCGACACGAGCAGCAGCCCGGCCAGCGGTCCGAACACGAAGACCGGCGGCGCCAGGAGCACGTAGCCGGCCAAGGCCAGCACCTGCCCCCAACCCGCCGGACGGGGCGAGGTCAGCCGACGAAACCCTTGATGTACGGCAGCAGGGCCAGCTGACGGGCCCGCTTGATGGCCGTGCTCAGCTGGCGCTGGTGCCGGGCGCAGGTGCCCGACAGCCGGCTCGGGAGGATCTTGCCGCGCTCGGTCAGAAAGCGGGACAGGGTGCGCTCGTCCTTGAAGTCCACCACCCGCACGCCGCTCTCGCAGATGGCGCAGGTTTTCTGTGGCCGCCTCATTCGTCGTCCTCCTCGTCGCTCTTGCCCGCGGTGACCGGCACCGGCTGGGCGCCCTCGTTGACGACCACGAGGAACCGCATGACGCCGTCGTCGAGCTTGATGGCGCGCTCGAACTCGGGCAGGGCGGTGGCTTCGGCGTCGAACTTGGCGACGACGTAGTACCCGGTCTCGTGCTTCTTGATGGGATAGGCGAGCGAACGCTTCCCCCAGTGGCTCACCTGGGGAGCTTCGGTGCCCGGCTGCTGGATGAGAGCGTGGAAGCGCTCGAGGCGCTCGTTGATGGCGGCCTCTTCGAGCGCACTGTCGAAGATATAGACCACCACGTACTGACGGGTCATGACACCTTCCTTCGGTCTAGGTCGCCCCGGGCCGGTGTGGGCGCCGAGGAGGATGGTTTGTGAGCCGGGAAGCTAGGCGGTCAGCTGCTGAAACGGAAGAGCATGACGTCGCCGTCCCGGACCACGTACTCCTTGCCCTCGGCCCGGGCCAGGCCCTGCTCCCGGGCGGGCTTCCAGCCCCCGACCCGGACGAAGTCCTCGTAGGCCACCGTCTCGGCCCGGATGAAGCCCTTCTCGAAGTCCGAGTGGATCACGCCGGCCGCCGCGGGGGCCCGATCGCCACGGTGGATGGTCCAGGCCCGGACTTCCTTTTCCCCGGCGGTGAAGTAGCTCTGCAGGCCGAGCAGGTGGTAGGCGGCGTGGGCCAGCCGGTCGAGGCCGGACTCGGTCAGGCCCAGCGACTCGAGGAAGTCCGCCCGATCCGCCGGGGCCAGCTCCGCCAGCTCGGCCTCGACCTTGGCCGAAAAGGGGACGATCTCGGCGGTCTCGTGCTCGGCGGTCAGGACGGTCCGGAGTGCCTCGATGTGCGCGTTGCCGGAGGCGATCTCACCTTCAGCCACGTTGGCGGCGTAAAGCACCGGCTTCGCGGTCAGCAGGTTGAAGCTCCCAAAGGCGGCCGACTCCTCCTCGGAGGGCGTGACCGCGCGGGCGGGGCGCCCGGCGGCGAGGGCGTGACGGACCGTCTCGAGCACGCGGGCCTCGAGCCGGGCCTGCCCGTCGCCCGACTTGGCGGTCCGGACCGTCTTGTCCAGCCGCTTCTCGACGCTGGCCAGGTCGGCCAGGCCGAGCTCGATGTTGACGATCTCGCGGTCGCGCACCGGATCGACCGCGCCCATCACGTGCTGGATGTCGTCGTCCTCGAAGCAGCGAACCACGTGGACGATGGCATCCACTTCCCGGATGTTGGCCAGGAACTGGTTGCCGAGCCCTTCGCCCTCGCTGGCCCCCTTGACCAGGCCCGCGATGTCGACGAACTCGACCACCGCCGGCACGGTCCGCTCGGGCTCCACGATGCCGGCCAGGGCCTCGAGCCGCGGATCCGGCACCTGGACGATGCCCGTGTTGGGCTCGATAGTGGCGAAGGGGTAGTTGGCCACCAGCGCCTTGGCGGCGGTGAGCGCGTTGAAGAGGGTGGACTTCCCCACGTTGGGAAGGCCGACGATCCCGAGTCTCAGCACGACGAAACCGTCCCGCGCAGGGGTGGGTAGTGGCGGCTCACCGGTTGAACCGGCTCATCGCCCGCTCGATGCCGTCGGCCAGCCAGCACTCGACGGCCTCGGCCATAGGGTCGAGCAGCTCGCCGATGGCGCGCCATTCTTCGGCCGGGAACGGCCCGAGCACGAAGTCGGCCAGCTCGGTGAGGCCATCCGGTACCGGCCCGACCCCGATGCGGAGCCGGGCGTAGTCCTGCCGCTGCAGTGCGCCCTCGATGCTCTTGAGGCCGTTGTGCCCGCCGGCGGAGCCGGCGCCCCGAAGCCGGAACTTGCCGACCGGCAGCGCGACGTCGTCCACGAGGATGAGGAGGTCGGCGGCGGGGTCGAACTCTTCACGCGCGCGGAGCGGCGCGAGAGCCGCGCCGCTCCGGTTCATGTACGTCTGCGGCTTCAGCACCCACACGGTCCGGCCGGCCACCGTTCCTTCGGCCTGCCGGGCCTGCTCCCCCC
>JBBRGH010000004.1:0-28966 GCA_038240915.1 Gemmatimonadales bacterium
CACCCCGCTCGTCGATCTCACTGGTGACGGCCTGGTAGACGATCCGTTAGCCCGGCGTGTGCCGCCGTCGGCCACCGAGCCGATCGAGGTCGTCCTTTCGTTCCTCGAGCGCTTCGAGGGTGGGCCGTTCGTTGTTGCCGACGCTGATCTCCCACCGCAACCACCTGATGGCCTTTTCGAGCTGGTGGTCGCGCGGGCCGCCCGGTTCGGGCGGTAGTTGTTGCTCAAGTCGGTCCCGGGCCGTGTCGATGGTCTGGTCGAGGCGTTGGGTGTGGTGCTGGTACTGCTCCTCCCACCCCGTCTTCGCGGCCTCGAGCCGCTCCTGGGCGCGTTCGAGGTCACGTCCGACGGCGCGTCGTTGCCTCCACGGGGCGTTCTGATAGCGGGCCGCGAGCATGTTCACGTCGGCGTGGGCGTTGTTGAGCACTCGGTGGGCGTCATCGAGCGGTGACCGTCGGTGGACGTTCCAGGGTTTGTCGAGTAGTTCGCGCTCATGCCGGTACTGGGCGAGCTCGCTGCGTAGCCGGTCGTACTGGTCGCGTGGCGCCTGCCGTTCAGCGTGTTCGGCCAGGACCCGGGTGAGGGCCTCACCGACGGTTTCGAGCCCACGGAACGGGTCGGTACCATCCAGGTCGGGCGTGTCGGGTGTTCGGCCCGTGAGTACGGCCGGCTTGCTCGTGTCGTCTGGGATGCCGACGCTGGTGGGGGTCCGGTCCGCGACCCCCACCGATGCCGTCCGTCCAACCTCGGCCTGCTGGAGCAGGTCGCGTCGTACCGCAACCGCCGGCGTATCGACCCGATCCCGCACCAAGGCGGCTTCGAGGGCGTCGCGGGCGTCCTCCACGCTGTCGGCGATGACGTGGAGGTGGTTGGCGTGCCGGCCGCGGGTGGCCCCGACGTACAGGTTGCGGTGATCCGTCGCCCCCGACACGAGCGTGATCGCATGGTCGACGGTGGCGCCTTGGGTCCCGTACACCGTGTTGGCGTACGCGACCCGCACATGCTCACGGACGTAGTCGGCCGGTAGGGCGATGGTGCCGTCTGGGCCGGTGAGCGTGACCGCCCCATCGGGGTGGGTGTGGGTGATGGTCCACAACGCCCGGTTCTTCACGATAACGCCGCGATCAGTTGTCAGAGTCCGATCGTTCCGCCGGGTGGCAACGACATCACCCGGGTGGAGACGGTCACCGTGCCCCCCGGCCACGGCGAGCTCGAGGTGAAGGTCGCCTCGTTCGAGCCGAGCGGCCTGGATGGCGGTGTTCAACCGGTCGACCTCGTCGTTCGTGGCCGCCGTGATCGCCACCGTCTCGCGCCGACTCGTGTGGTCGAGCCACGCCCACACGATCGCCTCGGTGTGCTCATCGAACGTCCCCGACCGGATCCGGTCGTGGTGCTCGTAGGTGCCGATGACACCGGGATCGGCCCGGCGTAGGGCGAGGGTGGCGGGGCCTTCCCAGTCGTTGGTGAACCGTCGGACGCGGCCCAGTTCGATGGGGGTGGTGTGATGGGCGAGCTCCGCGAACATCCCACCCCGGCCGACCGGGGGGAGTTGGTAGGGGTCTCCGACGAGCACGAGCCGCCACCGATATCGATCGGCCAAGATCGTGAGGTGGTCGAGGTCCCCGGTGGGGAGCATCCCGGCCTCATCCACGATGAGTGTCGTTCCGCCCGAGAGCTGCCACACCGGGCCGGCGGGTCGCTCTGGTCGGGTGTGTTCGTAGAGGAGTTTGGCGACCGAATCCGTCGCCATGCCGGTCTCGGTAGCGAGGATGTGGGCGGCCTGATTCGACGGGGCCACCCCGAACACCGCCCGCCCGTGCTCCTCGAGATCCGCGACGGCGGCGGCGAGGGTGCTGGTCTTACCGGTCCCCGCCGGCCCCACCACGAGCACGAGCCCGGCCGCGCCGGCGACCGCGGCGGCCGCGGCGTGTTGGTCGGGGTCGAGCCGTGCCCCACCTGGGAGGCCCCACGGGGTCGTCGATGACGGTGTGGGGGTGTCGGGGGTGTGGTCGAGGGCCCAGACCAAGAGGTGTTCTTCTTGGGCCAGGATGGTCCCGGTCGTGTAGCAGCCGACCATCGGGTCCACCCCGACCAGGCGCCCGTCGGTGTCCCGCACCCGCCCGGTGCGGGGTGGGTCCAGCCTTAAACACCGGTCGCGTAGGTACCCATCGACGACCGTCTCCACCAGCTGGGCCCACCGCTCCCCTGCCATGACCGCCGGCGGGGTGGCGAGGTCGGTGACAGCGCGTAGAACGTCACCGCGGTGCCAGGTCGAGGCCCGTGACACCGTTTCGGTGACACGGTCAAACAGGCCGCCCGGCTCCCCCAACCGGCCCACCCACTCCTGGGTCACCGCCACCGCACCCAACGATCGGGCGTTCTGCTGGGCGGCACGCACCCGACCGGCCGGCACGACCAGGTTGGTGAGCTGGTCCCGGTCCCACCCGACCCCCTCAGCTTGGGCCGCCCATTCATGGAACAGGATCCCGGGTGTGGTCCCGGTCTTGCGGTCCCGCGAATCCAGGGCCGCTTCGCGCACCAACGCCGCCCGTTCGTACCCGGTCGGGACCCGCCCGTTCCTGGTCGTGAACGCCTCGACCTTGGCGTCGAGCACGGTGTCGACCTGGCTGGTCCGTTTCGAGAACAACTCGACCAGGCCGGCAGGCAGGTGGACGAGTTCGGCTTGGCCGTGCACGACCGGCCCCCACTCGACCCCGTACCGGGCGGCGAGCTCAGCACGCAGCACCGTCTGGTACAGGCCGCCAAGGGCGCGCTGGTAACGCTTCAGGTAGCGGGCGTCGAGCGCCCACCAGCCGCCGTCGGTCTGAACCTTCGATGAGATGAACGTGTGCGTGTGCAACTGCGGATCATCCGCCCGCGACGTGTGCTGACGGAACACCGCCGTGATCAACCCGCGCGTGTCCGGATACTGGCGGCCGCCCGGGGCCCGCACCCGGGTCGTCGCCCCATGCGCCTGCACGTGCTCGACAACGGCGAGGACGGCCCGGTCGTGCGCCTCAGCCCAACCGGGGTCTTGGGTGAGGGCCCACATGACCGACACGCTCTTGGGGGCCGAGAACGTGGCGTCGAACCCGATCACCGGACGCACCACCCGCCCATCCCCCAACGTGCGCGACTGGAACACCCGACCCAACGCGGTTCCGTCCCGGGGGTCGCGACCCTCCAACACGCTCACGAGCTCGCTGCGTTGGACTCGTCCTTCCAGAGCTAACGCGCGTGCCGCGGCACCGACCCAGACCCCGGGTTCTTCGCCTGCTGCGGTGAGGTACCCGGTCAAGTACTGGGCCACGGCACCAGCCGCGCTGCCACCCCCACCACCCGACGGTGACCCGCCATGAATCGTGTTCACACGCAACACACCGGTGACCGTAGTTGGTTTTTGGGCACTTGTCTGTACTCCCACAAATCCCTGAAGGGGGCTAGGCTCGGGCTTTCAACGACGCGCGCCGGCCGGGTCTCCAGTGAGGCCACGAGACCGAGGGGCTGGCTGGGAGGCGCATACAGAGATAGGGGGCTGGTGGTGCTCGGGCCTGGCGGGGATCGTGGGGGCTGGTGGTGCTGGCGGGTGTCGGCTGGTTCTACGCGATCACGTAGTGATCGGGATCGACCGCAGCCTGCTGCCACCAATACGACCGCTGGATCCTGCGGTCCGGTCACCCCCCACCCAGGCCCCGGCTGTGGACAACCCCACCCGGGCGAGTGTGGGGACGCGCCAACCGAACCAGCCGGGTTCGGGTGGGTTGTGTCCTGGGGGCGCCGGCCAAGAGACGGGAGTCCGGGTACCGCTCACACCCGACGAGGGTGGGGGTCCGGGGTGGCGCCCGCTCCCGGTTAGGGACCGGCGCGTAGACGGGCCAGTTCGGCCAAGGCCACCTCGAGCTCGCCACCGTCGAACACGGTGGCCGCCTCGGTGGCGATGGCGTCTGGGTCCATCCCGGTCCGCCACAAACCGGTCACGAACGACCGGGCCTGCCCCGACGGGTCGATCCGCCCCGACCGCTCCCCCACCCCACCGCCGCGTGCCGGGCTGGGCCGGTTCTGAGGGGCACGAGGGGTCGACTGCTGCTTCGCCCTAGCTTCGGTGCGGCCGGCCTGTTTGCGGGCCTCCAACCGTTCCTGGGCGGCTGGGGGGAGGATCACGCGCCACAAGTTCGTGTCCCCCGCCACCACACCACCCGCCAGACGGCGGCACCGATGCTCACACTCCAACCAGCCCGCTGCTTTCGCTTGGGCCAGCCAAAACCCCGCCGTACGACCCGAACGAAGGCCCATCGTCCGACCGATCGTCACCCACGACGGCCACGACACCCGACCCGTGTCATCCGAGAACGCCAACACCGCCCGCACCACCTGAGCCACACCCGCGGGGATCTCCCCCAACCCCAACGCCTCATCCAACGCGATGTACGCATCCCGACGCCACCACCGCCCCCGCGGCCCCCCGGGCGCGAGCCGGCACCGGGTGTAACCGGGCGGAACACAACCGTTCCACCGACGCTTCCCCCCCACCCCACCCGCCGCGACCCCCACCACACCAGCAGCAGGAACCGCGACAGAAGACTGGGCGCGCACGTCCGACGCCTGTACACTCACCATCAGTTGTTAAGGACGCCCAACCCCAAGCCGGCAAAGCTTTTCAGGGGTCGGGCGTTCTGTCTTTTTCCCTTCGTCTAGGGCTAGGCGGCCGCTTCGGCGCGAGATCGACGGGCGAGATATTCGGTCAGGGCCTCACGGAGGACTTGCCCCGGGGTCGTGTTGCACTCAGCGGTCAGCTCCAGCAGTTGCTCATGCTGGGACGCCGAAACGCGCAGTGCGACCGTTCGTGAGCGGGATCCCGGTTCGAGTGGGGGACGCCCCCCTGTGTGCTTGCCGCGTGCCATGAAGGCAAACACTCGCGCGGAAGCCCCGGCGAAGGGTGGATGGTCACCCCGTAGCTCTTGGCACTCCCGTAGTTACGGGGTTACGTAATCCTCGATCTAGCGACTTAGATCGTCGCCGTCACCAACTCGGCGTCGTACCCGATCCTGAAGCGCCCCATCGCCGCCGTACTCGGCGAGGAGCGCGCGGACCACGCGCGAAGCTGGAACCCCTAGCTCAAGAGCTGCGAGCCGTAGAACTCGATAGTGCTGGGCGTTGAGTTCGATCGTGACCTTGGCGCCACGCGCAGCCGAGGGCGGCGCTGCGGTTGTGACGTCCGCTCTTGCCTCCGGACGTGCCGCAACCTGTTTGCCGATCATGCTCTTGAGATCAGCCACCGATGGCCTCCTTCAGTTCGTCCCAAACATGGTCGTATCCGTGGAAGACCGACGGGCGTGTGCCGTAGCTCCCGGTGATTTCTTCGCGAAGCCTGATCTGCGTGGTGAAGGTCGGCACCTGAGCAGCCCGGAGACCTTCGGCGGCCTCTGCGAGACTACGAGTGGCCCGGCACTTCACTAGTAGGGCTATGGCAGGAACTCCTCCCTCCGCTGCTAGGTCGAGAGTCGGGCCGAGTCGGGCGATCTCGAGAGCGGAAGGAGTGAGAGGGATGATCACCACGTCGACGGCGGAGATCGCTGACCGCACGATGGCGCGATCGCCTTCTCCGGGTGGAGTGTCCATGACCACGTGGTCGTAGCCCGCCGCAACTCGGTCGAGGTCGCGGCCGATGGTTCTGGTTGCTCCCCCGACGGTCACCGCACTGAGTCCGCTGACGCTGTCAGCCGACCACGCCAGAGCAGAGCCCTGTGGGTCGCAGTCGATCAGAAGGGTGGATCCGCTGAGGGCGGCCACCTCGGCTAGGTAGACGGCTGAGGTTGTCTTGGCGACCCCACCCTTCAGATTGGCAATCGCGATCCTCATACGGGACACCGTAGTCCCGTAACTACGCAATTGCGTACATGGCTCAGGAAAGGCCTTCCTTCCCTGCGATGACGAGGCTAGAATCTGCTTGCGGACCCCTCTCGGGGAACGAAGTGGACCCGGTCTTCTCCCCCGTTACGAGGAGCGGCCGGGTTCTGCGCGTTAGGGCAGATCGACTCGACGAGCTATGCCTCCTATGAGGGCTGAGTAGTGCTTGCCGGCGCCATCCGCCCACCCGACCGCGTCGGGGAGACCGAGTAGCAGTTCATCTCTGGAGCCACGGTGGGCGTAGACGAGTTCAGCGGGAGCTGTGCCTGCTCGAATGGCTTGGCTGATGGCACGGCGGTCCTGCAAGTCTCGGTCTGGTCCGCGGGTGTCGAGCACGAGCACGGCGACCCTCATCGAAGTCACGTCGTCCAGGAGAGCGCTGAGGCAGCGCTGGCGGGCGGGCTCGTCGTCGTCACCTTGCCGGTAGCTGGCCCGATAGATGACCGCCGAGATGGGCAGCCGAACGTACCCGGCCACGATCTGCCGACGTCGCGCATCGCTTTCAGCGGAGAGGTGGGTGCGCTTGCTTCCCTTGGGCATAGCGGACCGGATAGCACGCGCCAGTACAGCAAGATCAGCCGAGTTCGCGAGAACGGCTGTCAGGCGGTAGGCGCCTGGCCGAATGCTTTCGTCGATGAAGGCGTGCATCCGACCGAAGTCTCGCGTTCCGTAGCCTGTGAAGTCTGCATTTACGGGACTACGGAAACACGGGATTACGGGACTACGGGACCTACATGAGTTTGTCAGGTGGGGTTGGGCTAGCGACTGATGCCGGCGCGGTGGAGGACGTTACGGGGGCTCGGTGGCCGTGACGTCGCACGCCAGTGGCGGCACGAGTCGTTTGGCGGCCGGTCGGTGACGCTGGTAGCGGGGAACCTTTGGAGGGGGCAAGGCGTCAGGGGTGGCGTGGGCGAACCCCTTGATGCCGTCACCGATGTGGCTTTTGAGGGGGCTGTGACGCGCTATCGCGATGCTTTCCTTGAGCATCGGGGGCGACTCGTCGGGATGGCTGTGCTTCTGGGTGCACCCATCGCGACGGTTGAGGACTTGGTCGACGACGCGTTCGCGGCGGCTTTCGGGCCGTGGAAGGCGGGCCGTGTCGATGACCTTCGTGCGTACCTGCGGCGTTCGGTGATCAATGGCATGTACAGCCAGGGCCGGCACGAACGGGCTCGATCCCGGTGGGTTGCGGGTCAGCGCTCGGCGCGCGAAGTCGACCCGGCCGACGACCGGTTAGTGGAACATCAGCGGCTCGTGGTTGCGTTGCGGCGGCTACCGATCGAGCAACGCACGGCCGTCGTCCTGCGGTACTGCGAAGACCTGACCGAGCAGGACGCCGCTACGGCTATGGGTGTCGCCGTCGGCACGGTGAAGTCACGAACGGCGCGGGGTCTCGATCGCCTGCGCGGCCTACTGAAAGATGACGACGATGCCTGATCTCGAGGTACAGCTGCTGGAACTGGGTAGGGCAAGCAGCCAGGCGGCGCGCCGTCCTGACGCCGACGCGTGGCGCGATGTGCGCGAGCGGCTGGGCGAGCCGGGCATCACGGTCGTGCCGATCATCGGGTCCGGGCGGTCGCGTTCGGGTCGACTCGTCGGGGTGGCAGTCGTTCTCGTCACCATCGCTCTGGTCGGTGCGGCCCTCGTGGCCAGCGGCCGTCGCGGCAGCGACGGTAGTGCGGGTATGGAAGCCAACGGTCTGCCCTATTGGCTTCCCGTTCCCGTACCCGACGGCTTCCGGCCCAGTCGAGCCTTTGACAACATGCCCGCCGGCCTGGTGGCGGGACGCGTCATGGTTCTTCGGTCTATCACCGGCGCGCTCACCGTGATGACGTTGTACAGCTGGGACGGGACCGGCGAACCGACGAGCGGTGTGGGCGACGAGGCAGTGTCGGTACACGGGTTCGCTGCCGTCCTGCGACCCCTCTACGACGACACGAGGTCCCTCGAGTGGCAGGACGACGCCGCCACCTACCAGCTCCTCGTGGCGGGCGCTCGAGCCGCCGACCGTGCGTTCGTGCTCGACGTCGCGTCACGTGTCGCTCGGATCGGTCCCACGTCGGCTGATGTGGCGCTACAGCCCGTTCCTGATGGTTTCGCTGTCCGGTTCGTTGGTTCCGAGGATCGGCTCACTCCCCGCGGGGGCTGGACGCTCGCATACGAAGCGGACAACGGTCGAGGGTTCGAGCTCGCGCTCACAGTCGGTGGGCTCACCGCCGAGCAGCTCGCAGCGGTACACGACTACGAACCCGTCACCGTGAACGGCCGAAGCGCCTACGTAGGCGTGGGCGGTCCGGGTGCGTTTCCCGTGGCGGACCCGACGTCGCATCAGACGCTGCTGATCGATCTCGCCGACGGCGTGCATCTGGTGCTGGCCTCGTTCGGCATCACCCGAGAAGAACTCCTCAACATCGCCGCCGACCTTCGCGTTGTTGACGACGTGTCGTGGCACGCCGCCACACGCGGGGTCGAGTCGTACCTCACCACGACCACGACCGCAGTCCTCCCGCCACGCTGACGACCACGAACCCGCTCGATGCGCCGCCACCGCTCACGATGGCTGGTGTGGCGCGACCCGACCTGGATCCATCGGGCCTCGATCTCGCCGTCAGCTCGGCGAGGGGCCGAGGGTCGCGGATAGGGCATTGGCGAACCGGAACCACTGCTCGCGCTCATCGTGCAGGGCTCGCATCCCTGTCCGGGGTCACAGCCCCAGGAACTTGGCGGAGGTGTGGCGGAAGGGGTCGGCTTCGCGGACGTACCCGATGAGGCTCTCGACGCGGGCGTGGTGGGTTTGGTTCATGACGGCGAGGTCGGGGGCGTCACGGCGTTTGGCTTCGGTGACGTGTCCGGCTCGCAGGCTGTGGGGGGAGATGCGGTCGGTGTCGAGGCCGGCGGTGGTGGCGAGTCGGGTGACGATGTCGGCGATGGTGTCGACGGTGAGCCGCCCGGCCAGCACGGACTGATTGTTGCGGTGCACGGCCCGCCACAGGGGCCCGTCGAAGATCCCGGCGGCTTGCTGCCACGCCCGCACGGAGCGTACGGGGCACAGTTCGGGTCGTTCGGTGGCGTGGGGGAGGGTCTTGTGGCGGCCGTGGGCTTCTTGGTCGACTTTGGAGCGGCGGATCCGCACCAGGAGCCCTTCGGGGCGGGTTTCGAGGTCATCGGCGTTGAGGGCGGCGAGTTCGCTTCGGCGGAACGCGCCGACGTACCCGACGAGGATGAGGGCCCGATCGCGGCGGCCGCGCAGGTCGTCACCGGCCGCGGCAACGAGGCGTTCGATGTCGGCGGTGCACAGGGGGGCGGCTTGGCGGGGGGCGACGCCTTTGGTGCGGCGCAGCCCGGCCAGGGTGCGTCGGACGTGTTCATGATCGATCGGGTTGGCCAGGCCGGCGAGGCGGTGGGCTTTGCCGATGGCCATGGCGGCGCGTTGGGTCGTGGTGGCTTTGCGGCCGGTGCTGTAAGCGGCGAGGAAGGCGCACACGTGCGCGGGGTCGGCCGGGAGGACCTCGAGGTGGTGGGCGCCGGCGTACGCGGTCCACGCCCGCCAGTCGCGGGCGTAGGCCCGGATCGTGTTGGCCGCCATCGACGCGTCCATCAACGCCGACGCCGCGGCCAGATCGCCCGGCGGGGGCGCCGTCGTCAACCCACCGGAGCCCGGAGGGCGCTCAGGGGCCCCCAGAAGGCCCGTCGGTGGGGGAGTGGCCCCAACCCCGGGACGGAACACGTCGATCTCGCTCACGGACCGTGACCGTACGCCGAGGCTGTGACACGGTCGAGGATGGTCCCGATAACGGGCAGAACACGGAGCCAGGCCGCGAGTCGCTGCCGCCCGACAGGCCCCGGTGAACACCGTCGGTGACCACGGGTGGGTCACAGCTGCGCAGCAGCCAACGTGCGTTTACAGCACCGACCCGATGCGAACGGGGTTGCCGACGTCCACGCCCGGGCGCATACTGGAGATGCTGGTGGGTGAGTACCTGCCGGAAGTGGACCCGGTGACCCGCCTTCGACGGGTGTGCCGGGTTCTGCGCTTTCAGGCTCGATACAAGGTGTTGGGCACGAGATCGCTCCAGGGCCGGCCCGCACCAACCGCCCAGGCGTAGGCGTCGGCCAGCCACAGCAACGGTTCCTGTCCCGGCAGGAAGTGCTCGTAGACGAGCGCCGGCTCCGAGCGACGGACGGCATCGATCACCCGTCGATCGTCGCGGTCGCCGGCGTCGCGGCTCTCGATGACCAGCCGGGTAACCCCCGTGGCCTGCAACTCCTCCACCAGCCGAGTAAGCAGCAGGGCTCGGGCCGTGTACTCGCGTTGGTGATGCCCGATCACGGTCTCGGTCACCACCACCCGGACCGGGAACCCGTCGAACCGCTCGAGCAACCAGCGGCGACGCGCCACCGGTTCAGAGTTGAAATGGATCCGCCGACGCGGAGCCACCACCAGAGACTGCAACTGGCGGCGAACCTCGGCCACCCGATGGATCTCCACCGACGCACACGCCAGCAGGTACCGCTGGCCACGCCGGCTCTCATCCACAAACGCAACCGATCCCGACACACCCCGACCCTACGAGACACACACTCAGCACCGCTCGGCCATCGGCATCAGCACTCGCCCAGCCCGGTCCTGACTCACGAGAAGTACTAATTATCGTGAGCCAGCGTCAAGCTGGCCCGCCATTTTGGTTAGGGAGCGGGAAGTAACGTTGTAGTCGTAATTGCCTGACTACGCCGCCGACTTGCGACTGCTTCGTACCCCGACCACTCATGCTCCGTCGCTACCCGCGCATCCCGCAGCACATCCATCGCCCGAATCCCACACTCGACTGAAGTCCGCACTTCGACCGCCGTGCCACCTATGGTTCCCAGCGATACGTGCGCATCAATCTCTTGCGATTGTTCCCGCTGAAAGCTGCCGACAGGATAAAGATTCATGGTTCGAAGTGCTTCTGTGGCCGCAAACTCCCCACCAATCATCGACTGGATGGAAATGCTGCATCGACCATCAGTCAGACTGAACATTCCCATTGCCGACGGCGACGGACCTTCACTGGTGCTCCGCCACTCTGGCGGGATGTCGAAGGCGAGTCCGGACTTTACGTCCGAATTCTCTCGGAAAGACCGAGCAAGCGTTGCCACCAGTTCTTCGGTGCCCCCCTGTGCCTCAATGGTCACATAAAGCTGAGGGCCAAAATATTCAGCTACTAACCCAAAGAGACGTTCCGTCCCGGGGAAGAGATATCTAACTTCGCCGCCTTCAGTCTTTTCCACTGGCACCTTGGACCGATCGTTCAAGAGCGGTTCTGCGAGAACCCTTGAATGCACGCGCATCAATAGATGCTCAGGGATACTCGAGCTACTTTCCAGATTGATGAGGTAGCCGGAAGCAAGCTCGCTTAGCGGGATCAACTCGGCATCGAGGACCTCTAGACTTGACACGGCCGCTACAACCGGCCCATACCGCTCAGCGCTCGTCGCCATGTCCGACCCGACGCCTGTGGAGGGCGGGCGCTCGACCGATGCAACGCTTTGATTACTACTATCGCGATGCGTAACGGCCAACAGCACTCCAACAGTCGCTACAGCGGCCAAGGTGGCCGCTATACGCCCCGAGGTTTTCATCGACAACCACCGATCTATGGACGAGCAACGGGGCCGATTCGACCACGCCAGCCTGAAGGTACCTAAATCCAAATAGTCTCTAAGCTACATAACCTGGACAGGATCCGACCTTAGAACCTGTATTTATCTGTGTGCCTTTGGCTGTCTGTTGCGACAGCACTGTCGGCAGATACGTCGGATTGAAAACGAAGACCCAATCGCTCCCATAGTAGTCGATCGTAACCATTCACGTGCCGTCAGGCGGCGGTGTGGGTTGGTAGCCAGGGGTCGTTGTTGAAGAGTCGGGTGAGGGCGGCGATGGCGGGGATGTCGTGTTTGCGGGTGGTGGAGAGGTAGCTGCGGACGTGGGCGAAGCGTTCGGCGCCGGTCTGGTCACGGAAGCACGAGGAGATCCTGCGGTGGATCTTCACGGGCCGAAGGTCGCGTTCGGCTTGGTTGTTCGTCATGCCGACATCGAGGTCGCGCATGAACCTGAGGATCGATTGGCGGTGCGTGGCGAACGCGACGGCGAGGTTGTAGGACTCGCGTTGCAGGCGGTCGCGTTTACGGCCGGGGGGCGGGTCGGGGTTCGCGGCCTGCGCGGCGGCGACCAGGGCGTCGTAGCGGCCGGCGAAGCTGCGTTGGTGTGAGGGTGCGAGCACCTGGTGACCGGCGGCTCGGGCGTGGTCGCATGCGGTGTTGATCTCCACGAGTAGCCGGGCGAGTCCGGTGGCCCACCCGGTTTGGGTGGCGATCTCGGCGACCGATGCGAGGTCTCGGAGCAGATGCGCGGCGCAGACCTGGTGTTTTGCTCGGGTGAACTGCCAGTAGAGCGCGAGACGGTCGTGCACGATCACCCCGCGGTAGCCGACCAGGACGCCGGCGTCTCGGACCGCTTGAGCACCCCGGGTGGCGGAGGCGTGGATCAGTGTGTAGAGCCGGGTCGAGGTGACATGCATCCAACACGTCGTGGTTCCGATCCGGTCGGTGGTCTCGTCGACGTTGACGACCGCCGCGGCGCGGAGCACGGTGACGAGCGCGGTGATGAACCCGGTGAGGCGACGGGCCGCGTCGGCGTAGATCGCGTCGAACGGTGCCGGTCGACATGCGCACGCCGAACAGGTCACGCATCGCTTCACGGCACCGTTCGACCGGGACGTGCTGACGGCCCAGGAGATACACGACCCGGGCGCGTACCCCTGGCCCATATGAGATCGGTGCTCGCACACCGTCGGGGAACACGCCCGCGGTCGTGGCACCGCAACCGCCGCACAACCTGGTCAGGACCCGATGCTCGGTCACGACAGGAACCACCGGGGGGATATCGACCACTTGCCGGCGCCGGACGCCGACGATCTCGGTGTCGGCGAGTCCAGCGCCGCAACCCGAACACGACCCGGGCTCATGTTCGATCGTGATGTCCGGCGTGGCCGACAAGGGCAACGAGCGGCCCGGTCTGCCGGGCTGGCCACCGGCACGGCGCTGGACCCCACCGGACCCACGCTCCCGTTTCGAGCGACGCTGCGACGCTTGACGCTGCCGCTCCGCTACCGGGTCACGCGACGGTGGCAACGACGAGTTCCCCGAGTTCTTCGAACCCTTCGATCTCAACGCCGCGTTCTCAGCCCGCAACCCCGCGTTCTCGGCCCGCAACGCCCCAACCTCGACGTTCTCCGCCTCCAACATGGCGACCCGCTGCGACAACGTGACCACGAACGCCACCAGCTCCGCATGACTCCACCCGGCCACGCCCGACGACACGTCGCTCACACGACACCCCAACGGACCGGCACACGCGCAACCTACCGAACACACGCGCGCCCACGCGCGATACCTGAATGGTTACAGTCGATCCACCAGCCCTCCGTTGAATAAGCCTGGTAAGCTACACGTGGATAAAGACAAAGGTAGCGATATCCGTTCGCCGGCGCATATTGACGATTCCGCGCGTACCGAAGCGGCCAGCTAGGACTTTGAGGATAGGAAGTGGGCATTATTTGTCCCAACGGAGTGCCGAATACAACGTCTTTTTGATTCCCTCCAGTCATCTGGGTCTGACCGAACGACGCCGAATCATACATAAAGCAACGCTCATTCGACTCGCAAACGGTGTTGTTTTCCGCGGCTGATGCGGGGCTCGGCAGTATCGTAGTCGCAGTGATAATCACGACCGCAGCAATGCAGATTCGACGAGTCAATTTCGAGAACAAAGCGGGCCCTCCTTGCGAGCTGCGTGAGCGTCGCCCTGCTCACGATTGTCGTTGTGACGATCGCGTCCGTCTTTAAGCTTAAGTTAAAGGGGGCTCCGGCCCCCGACGTGCGCTCAATCGCACAACCGCGCCCGCTATCCCAGGCGCCGATACATGATCACAATCCGAGATCAGGCCCAACATCACGCCCGACGCTACGAACCTGGAGGCGCGCCCGGGCTGCTTCGCTAGCCGCGACCGCTTCACGATGCTGAAGGTCGCGGTCGCCGAGCTCCCCAGCAACGGCACGGTAGACGGCCCGTTCACCGTGCGTGAGGTGCCCTCGGCCACTCAGCCGGTCGAAGCCGACCTTGCGCTCCTCAAGCGCTTCAACCGTCGGTCGGTCGTTGTTGCCGACACTGACCTCCCATCGGAGCCACCCGACGGACCTTTCGAGTTCCCGGTCGCGCGGTCCGACGGGTTCCGGTCGAGGATGCCGCTCAAGTCGGTCCATGGTCGTGTCGATGAGCTTGTCGAGACGTTCCGCGTGGTGTTGGTACTGCTCCTCGAGCCCGGCTTTCGCCGTTTCGAGCCGTTCGCGGGCGTGTTCGAGATCGCGGCCGACCGAGCGGCGTTGCCGCCAGCTGGTGTGCTGGTAGCGGGTGGTGAGCATGTTGACGTCGGCGTGAGCGTTGTTGACCGCCCGATGCGCCTCATCCAACGGTGTCCGCACGTACGGGCCCCGGGGCTTGTCGAGCTGCTCACGCTCGTACCGGGCCTGCGCAAGCTCGCCCTGGAGCCGGCCGTACCGCTCCCTGGGTGCGTTCCGTTCGGCCTGTTCGGCCAAGACCCGCTCGAGGGCCTCACCGACGGTCTCCAACCCGGCGAACGGGTCGGAGGGCACCAGGTCGGGCGGGTCGGATGTCCTGCCCGCAATCAGTGCAGCTGGCTCGTCCGTGTCACCGTGGCCTCCGACGGTGGTGGGGGTCCGCTCCGCGGTCTCCATCACCGCTGTGCGTCCAGTCTCGGTTTGGTGGAGGAGGTCGCGTCGTACCGTCACCGCTGGTGTGTCGACCCGATCGCGGGCGAGGGCGGCTTCGAGGACGCCGCGGGCGTCTTCGGGGCTGTCGGCGATGACGTGGAGCTGGTTGGTGTGCCGGCCTCGGGTGGCGCCGACGTACAGGTTGCGATGATCCGTGGCGCCCGAGACGAGGGTGATGGCATGGTCGACAGTGGCGCCCTGGGTGCCGTACACGGTGTTGGCGTACGCGACGCGTACGTGCTCGGCCACATAGTCGCCGGGCAGAGCGATGGTGCCGTCCGGCCCGGTGAGCGTTGCTGTCCCGGTGTCGGGTTGGGTGTGGGTGACGGTCCACAGGGCCCGGTTCTTCACGATCACACCGCGATCGGTGGTGAGGGTCCGATCGTTCCGCCTTGTGGCGACCACATCACCGGGATGCAACCGGTCACCATGCCCACCGGTGACCGCGAGGTCGGGGTTGAGGTCACCGCGTTCGAGGCGGGCGGTTTGGATCGCGGTATTGAGCCGGTCGACTTCGTCGTTGGTGGCAGCGGTGATGGCCACGGTGTGCCCGTGCCCGGTGTGATCGAGCCACGCCCGCACGATCACATCGGTGTGCCCGTCGAACGTGCCGGCCTGGATCCGGTCGTGGTGCTCGTACGTGGCGATCACACCAGGCTCAGCCCGCCGCAACGCAAGGCTCGCCGGGCCTTCCCAATCGTTCGTGAACCGCCGGACGCGGCCCAACTCGATCGGGGTGGTGTGATGAGCGAGCTCCGCGAACATGCCCCCGCGTCCGACCGGGGGGAGCTGGTAGGGGTCCCCGACCAGGACGAGCCGCCACCCCCACCGGTCCGCCAAGACCGTCAACTGGTGCAGGTCCCCGGTGGCGAGCATCCCGGCCTCATCCACTACCACGGTCGCCCCCGCCGGTAGCCGCCAAGTGGGGCCGGGGTCCCGGTCGGGTCGGGTGTGTTCGTAAAGCAACTTCGCGACCGAATCGGTGCCCATCCCGGTCTCACTAGCGAGGATGTGGGCGGCCTGATTCGACGGGGCCACCCCAAACACTGGGCGCCCGTGCTGCTCGAGATCGGTCACAGCCGCGGCGAGGGTGCTCGTTTTGCCGGTCCCGGCCGGCCCCACGACGAGCACGAGCCCATCCGTGCCGGCGACCGCCGCGGCGGCGGCGTGTTGGTCCGGGTCGAGCCGTGTCCCGTTCCCAAGGTCACGGGGTGTTGTCGTGGACGGTGTGGGCGTGTTGGGGGTGTGATCGAGGGCCCACACCAGGAGGTGTTCTTCTTGGGCCAAGATCGCCCCGGTCGTCCAGCACCCGACCATCGGATCCACCGAGACGACCCGCCCGTCGGTGTCCCGGACCCGACCCCCGGTGGGTTGGGGTGGGTCCAGGCTCAGACAGCGGGCCTGCAGGTAGTCGTCGACGATGGTTTCGACGAGATGCGACCACCGCTCCCCCGCCATGACCGCCGGCGGCACAGCGTGGTCGGTGACGGCCCGTAGGACGTCACCGCGATGCCAGGTCGAGGCCCGTGACACCGTTTCGGTGACACGGTCAAACAAGCCGTCAGGTTCTCCCAACCGGCCCAGCCAGTCCTGGGTGACCGCCACCGCCCCCAACGACCCCACCGCGCGGTGGGCGTCCCGAACCTGCCCCACCGGCACCACCACCGCAGTGAGCCGATCGCGGTCCCACCCGACCCTGGCCGCTTCGACCGTCCATTGCTCGAACAGGACGCCCGGTTCGTTCCCGGTCTTACGGTCCCGCGAATCCAACGCCGCTTCCCGCACCAGGGCGGCGCGTTCGTACCCGGTCGGGACACGCCCGTTCCGAACGGTGAACGCCTCAACCTTCACGTCCAGGGTCTCATCGACCTGGGTCGTGCGTTTCGAGAACACCTCGACCAGCACGGCCGGTAGGTGGGCGAGTTCGGCTTGGCCGTTCACGACCGGCCCCCACTCCACGCCGTACCGGGCGGTGAGCTCGGCCCGTAGGACGGTCTGGTAGAGGCCGCCCAGGGCGCGCTGGTAGCGCTTCAGGTAGCGGGCGTCGAGCGCCCACCACCCGCCGTCGGCGGTCTGGACCTTGCTCGAGATGAACGTGTGCGTGTGCAACTGCGGATCATCCGCCCGGGACGTGTGCTGCCGGAACACCGCCACGATCAACCCGCGCGTGTCCGGAAACACCCGCCCGCCCGGGACCCGCACCCGCGTCGTCGCCCCACGGGCCTGCACGTGCTCGACCACGGCGTGGACGGCCCGATCGTGCGCCTCGGCCCACCCGGCATCACGGGTGAGGGCCCACATGACCGACACGCTCTTGGGGGCCGAGAACGTGGCATCGAACCCGATCACCGGACGCACCACCCGCCCATCACCCAACGTTCGGCACTGGAACAGCCGACCCAACGCGGTCCCGTCCCGAGGGTCGCGACCCTCCAACACGCTCACGAGATCGCTGCGTTGGACTTGTCCTTCCAGAGCTAACGCGTGTGCCGCGGCACCGACCCAGATCCCGGGTTCTTCGCCTGCTGCGGTGAGGTACCCGGTCAAGTACTGGGCCACGGCACCAGCCGCGTTGCTACCTCCACCACCCGACGGTGACCCGCCATGAATCGTGCTCACCCGCAACACACCGGTGACCGTAGTCGGTTTTTGGGCACTTGTCTGTACCAAATCACGAAGCCCTGAAGGGGCTAGGCTCCAGCTTTCAACGACGCGCACCGGCCGGGTCTCCGGCGCGACCGGTGAGGGCGACGAGACCGCGGGGCTGGTGGGGAGGCGCATAGAGAGACAGGGGGCTGGTGGTGCTCGGGCCTGGCGGGATCGTGGGGGGCTGGTGGTGCTGGCGGGTGTCGGCTGGTTCTACGCGATCACGTAGTGATCGGGATCGACCGCAGTCGGCTGCCACCAATACGACCGCTGGATCCTGCGGTCCGGTCACCCCCCACACATGCCTGGGCTGTGGACAACCCGGACCCGGTGGGTGGTGGGACGCGCCAAACGAACCGGCTGGGTTCGGGTGGGTTGTGTCTTGGGGGCGCCGGCCAAGAAGCGGGGTCCGGGTACCGCTCACACCCGACGAGGGTGGGGGTCCGGGGTGGCGCCCGCGTCCGGTTAGGGACCGGCGCGTAGGCGGGCCAGTTCGGCCAGGGCCACCTCGAGCTCGCCCCCGTCGAACACGGTAGCGGCCTCGGTGGCGATGGCGTCGGGGTCCATCCCGGTCCGCCACAAACCGGTCACGAACGACCGGGCCGGCCCCGACGGGTCGATCCGCCCCGACCGCTCCCCCACCCCACCAGCCCGCGCTGGTCCGGGCCGCCGGTTTTGTGGGGCCCGGGGGGTTGACTGCTGCTTCGCCCTAGCTTCGGTCCGGTCGGCCTGTTTGCGGGCCTCCAGACGTTCCTGGGCGGCTGGGGGGAGGATCACGCGCCACAAGTTCGTGTCCCCCGCCACCACACCACCCGCCAAACGGCGGCACCGATGCTCACACTCCAACCAGCCCGCCGCTTTCGCCTGGGCCAGCCAAAACCCCGCCGTACGACCCGAACGCAACCCCATCGTGCGCCCGATCGTCACCCACGACGGCCACGACACCCGACCCGTGTCATCCGAGAACGCCAACACCGCCCGCACCACCTGAGCCACACCCGCAGGGATCTCCCCCAACCCCAACGCCTAATCCAACGCGATATACGCATCCCGCCGCCACCAACGACCCCGCCCACCCACAGGAGCGAGCCGGCACCGGGTGTAACCGGGCGGAACACAACCGTTCCACCGACGCTTCCCCCCCACCCCACCCGCCGCAGCCCCCACACCGGCAGGAACCGCGACAGAAGACTGGGCGCGCACGTCCGACGCCTGTACACTCACCATCAGTTGTTTACGGACGCCCGTACCCCGAGCCGGCAAAGCTTTCAGGGGGCGGGCGTTCCTGTTTTTCCTCCCGGTCCTAGGCGACAGCGTCCATGGCTTGGCGGCGGACGAGGTCCGCCGCACTACGGAGGGCCGCGATGGCGGGCGCGACGACCTCCTCGATGGGACGTCCAGCTTGCACGAGGGCAACTGCTTGACCGACGGTCATGTCCCCGAATCGGTGTAGCGACAGCACGGCCCGGAGGACTTCGACCTGGTCGATGGTCCACCACCGACGGTGCTGGTTTCCTGCTGACTCCCGGGTGACGAGGTTGAGAGCGTCAGAGGTCAGTGCCAGGAGCTCGCGATCGCAGTACACGCCGGCTTGCGCGAGCTTGAACAGCACCTGCTTGGTCCCCAGTTTGTCGTTCAACATTGCGCCCACCCCTGGAATGACGTTGGTGTAACTAGGGATAGTAACGACCCGCACCCCGGCTTGGTGGGATAGGCGCTTCAGACTGCGCAGTCCTCGCGCGGTGGCGACCGCGCGAAGTCCATCACTGGATGTGGTGGGCCTTGGCGTAAGCGAGCGCCAGAGCGGCGGCGTGGCTCCGACTGCACTCGAACGAAACTGCCAACGCGTCGAGCCGGTCAATCTCACCGCTGCCAATCTGAAACGAGCGGACCGTCTTCGCACCTGTGTACCGAGCGAGATCCGCCTCGGCAGCGTCGAGCTCGTCGTTCGTGACGATCGCCTCGACCCCCAGCCGCAGGAGGCCGACCACGGTAACCGGCGGCTGCCGATAACGCATCTGGCGGATCTCGTCGAGCAGCTCGATCGGCAGACTCATCGACGTGCGCCGGATAGACGAGGACGAGTCAGGCGCCCTCGGTGTTGCTGATATTGCTGGTGTTGTGACCGGTGCTGTCGGCGCCGGGGTCGCAGGAAGCGCGTCGGGCCGTCGTGGCAAGTCGTCGCCTCTCTCGAGGGGCTCCCTGGCAGCTCCTGCGAGCACGGTCCGCAGGCCCTTCATCTGTTCGGAGCTCATGCTGCTGCTACCGCTAGACGGGTCTGGATCTCATCGTAAAGGTCCGAGAAATCCTGAGCGAAACGGGCAGCGATGTCCTGGGTCACGTAGACGGCATCTGCGCGTTCCTTAGCCGGGGTTCGGAGCGCTCGCAGGCGGTCCTTGGACGACGGTGCGATCGATACGAGCTCGCGGGGTGTGAGATGCCGCCGGGATGCGGCCGCTGCAGGCCCTTGACGGTGAGTGATCACGGTCTCGAACAGCGGCACGTAGTCGGTGACCATCTTCAACATGTCCTCCACTCCCCCGGCGATCCGTTTGGCGCCGGAAGGCAGGTCGAACATGACGACGCCTAGTGGCTGCGCATGCACGCGGAGCTTCTCATCGAGCCGGACGAGTCGCGCTAGCAGCTTGTAGGCGGCGAAGGCGTGCTCGGGCGACGGTTTGAACGGGATGAGGAGTTGCGTGCCGGCGGCAAGAAAACAGTCGATCAGGGTGCCGGACTGCTCTGACGGAGGCGTATCGATGACGACAAGGTCATAGCCCTCGGTCGCAGCGGTCAGTGTCTTGCGAACCTCGCTCAGCCCTTGGATCTGGGCCTCGACGCTCGTGGTGAACATCCGGGCCAGTTCGTCGGCAAGCGACTGGGTTCGTGGGCCGGCTGTGACGACATCGAGGTTGGGCTTGGCCGCAACCGCACTCAACGGGTCTCCGTCCATGAGCAGGCGGTACAGGCCTCGCCCGCCGTCACCTTGTGGCTTGAGGGGATCCCCGACGCCGATGAGGTGCTCGGTGGTGTTGCCTTGGGTGTCAGCGTCGATGACCAGGGTCCGCTGACCTCGGTGGGCAGCCTCGGCTGCCAAGCCGATCGTCGTAGTTGTCTTGCCCGCTCCACCCTTGGCATTGGCGATGACGATGATCTCGGGCACGCTGCTCCCTTGTCTAGCTCTCTTAGCAGAACTAGGAGAGCTACTCGTGATAGTTGTGCTAGCAGCGCTAGCTAAGCAGGTGCGGTGCCGACGAAGGGGGACTGAGCTGAGTCGAGGGATGTTTCCTCAGCTAGGTGAGCTAGCGAAGCTAGTAGACACGGCGGATTGCGCGGAGTTGGTGCGAGCACGTCAACTTCCTGGTTGACGGCCGGGACTCACGTCGAAGTGAGTCGCTGTTGGTAGGACCCAGAGGAGCCTGACCATCGGGAAGTGCCCTTCCCACTAACCAAAAGTCTTCCGGGCAGCGGGGGGAGCGGTGCAGGGTTCTCCCTGGTCAGCGGGCTCGAAGGCCGGGCTCCGTGTCCGAGATCCGCGCTTCTGGGTACCGGGAACATCTACGCTCGCCGGCATGAGCGAACCGGCCGTGTGCGACCAGCCGTGGCTCAGCGACGACACCCGCCGCTGCCAGGGACGGCCCCACATGGGCGGCGCGTGCTTCGCCCATGATTCGGCGGCGTGGCGTGACCGGCTCGGCATGATGCAGCAACTCACGCTGGCAGGCAGCGAGATCACCGGCGACTTCCTCGACTGCCTCGCCGGCCAGCTCCGACAGCCAGGCCCCAGCAACGTCGATCTCACCGATGCCGTCATCGTGGGCGACCTCGATATCAGCGGCGGCGTCCTCGGCACGGTGATCGCCAACCGCGCCACCTTCGCCGGCCGCGTCGTGGCCCACGGCGCCCGTTTCACGGGCCGGGCCTCGTTCACCGACGCCCACTTCGATGCCTTCCACGCCGGGTCGGCCACATTCGAGGACGCCGCCTCGTTCCACAACGCCACATTCCTCGGCGATGCCTCCTTCCCCGCCAGCCGGTTCGCGGGCCACGCCGATTTCGCCGGCGTCTCCTTCGGACCGGATCCGGGCACCGACACCGTCAGCACGGTCCGGTCACGATCCGATGACCGCGCCGTGCACGGCGCCGACTTCACCGACGCCGTCTTCGCGGCCCCCGCATCGTTCGCCGGTGCCACCGTCCACCAGGCGTTGACGTTCGACCGCGTCGCGTTCCACGACCGGGTCGACTTCGATCAGCTCCGCGGCCCACGCGTCCATTTCATCGATGCTCGCTTCGAAGGGACCGCCTCGTTCAACGGCGCCGTGCTCGACGGTCCGATCTTCGCTGGCTGTCGTTTCCAACGCGACAGCCAGTTCATCACCGCAGCGCTCCGGCCCCTTCCCATTCCGGGCTCGGCCGCGACGTCGTTCGTGTTTGCCAACGTGACCTTCGAAGGTGACGTCGGGCTGGTCACCACCGGCCGCGTCGGCCTGCGCGACACCGTCTTGCACGGCAACGTCACCCTTGGTGCCGACACGATCGTGATGGCCGGGCTGCAGCTGCGCTCACCGCTCCAGATCACGTTGCTCGACGACACGACGCTCCGCCTGTGTCAGTTGACCCTTACCCAGCCACTCACGGTCGTGGGTCGCTCCGACGGATCACCCGTCGCCGCGCCAACGCATCTTGGCGAGCTCACCGAGTCCACGCTGCTGGCGCCGCTCACGCTCGCCGATGTGACGCTCACCAACACCACCTTCATGCGGACCACCGGGCTCGAACACCTGCGTCTGGTGGGTGACCCAGCCTGGCCCCGCTACCGCTACCAACACCACTGTGTCGGCCGGCGTTTCCCGCGGCGACGAATCTTGGCCGACGAGCAACCCGACGGCGTCACCCGCACCGTCCAGCCGGCCACGGTTGAGGCCCTCTACCGCCAGCTGCGCGCTGGGCTCGAAGCGTCCAAGGCCGCCCCCGCGGCGGCCGACTTCTACTACGGCGAGATGGAGATGCGTCGCCTCGCCACCCCGCGCTCGCTCGAGCGTGCCCTGCTGGTCGTCTACAAATGGGTGGGCGGCTACGGCGTGCGCGCCTGGCGACCCCTTGCCGCCTATCTCAGCGTGCTCGCCGGCACCGTGGCGGCGCTCGTGTGCCCGAACACGCGTCGCCGACTGATCGGCGACACGATCAAGATCGACAACCTGCACATCGACCGTGCCCCTGGGGCGTTGGCGTTCGCGTTGCGGAACTCGACCAGCGTGTTCCAAGCACCCGCGGGCGAACTCACCGGTCTTGGCACGACCCTGTTCGTGCTCGAGCGGTTCGCGGCCGTGGCGTTGCTCGCCCTGTTCGTGGTGGCGTTACGCAGCAAGGTGCAACGATGACCACCGCCGGCGGCGGCCCACCTCGCGGGTTACTGCGCCCGCAGGCATCCGCCAGCGGGCGCACCCTGACATGTCATCGCGACCGCTTCCAGCGCGCCCGGACCACGGTGACACGCGTCGGGTACACCGCCGTACGGGCACGTGGCGCGACGGTGGGGGAGTGGTGACGGTGGGACGACGTACGTGGCTGTCGATCACGGTGGAGCTCATCGAGGGCCGCGGTGAACGCCTGTGGCCCCGACCAGGTCGGGTGTTCGCGGTGGCCAAACAGCATCGGTTCTCGGTGTTGGCCACCGCCATCGACGACGCGTTCGCCCGTTGGGACCGCGCTCATCTCCACGAGTTCCACCCCTACCCCGACCAGGCCACCGCCAGGGACCGTCCCATTCGGATCGCTCAGCCCGACGACTGGGATCTCGACGATGCGCCGGTCATCCCGATCGCGACCGCCACTGTCGGTGCGCATGTCCGGTTGGGTCAACAGTTCGTGTACGTGTTCGATCTCGGCGACGACTGGACCCACTTGTGTACCGTCGCTGACCAGCCGATCGACCCCTACGACACCGTGGGGCTTGCCGCTTCAGACATGCCCGGTCCGCTCCCGTACTTCGGGTGGGGATCGATCCCTGACCAGTACGGGCGCCGCTACAACGGTGATGGTGCTCTCACGGGCGATCTCACCGGTCCGGTCCCACCCGACCCGAACCGACGTGATCTGCCCCCGTGGCGGGCGTGGTGGGGACCCGACCACGACTACCCCGACCTCGAGCCACCCCGATGAGATCCACCGATCAGACCTCGACGGGCGCGCCGACACAACGGCCCGGGGTGTGCGTGGCGAATGTGCAGGCGCGCCTGCACATTCTGGGGGATGTCCGATGACCATCGCCGGAGGCGGTGGTCTGGTACCGGACAGGTACGCGGTGGTCCTCGATGAGATCTTCGGTGAGATCCACCGCGCCCAGCTCGACGCGGTCCGCCGATCGAACGCGCTCGTCATCGATCTGTACGCCCGGATCGGGCGGGTGATCGTGGCCCGCCAACACGACGAGGGCTACGGCTCCCAGCTCATCAACCGTCTCGCGGTCGACCTCGCCGGCCGCTACCGCGGTCAGCGCGGCTGGTCACCACGGAACCTGCGTTACATGCGGGCATTCGCGTTGGCGTGGCCCGACGACCAGATGGTGCAGGCGCGCCTGCACCAGTTGTCGTGGACCCATCACCAGGTCCTGCTCGACCGTCTCGACACCCCCACCGAACGCACCTGGTATGTGGACCAGGCCATCACCAACCACTGGTCGTCGCGGGTCCTCGAGGCCCAGATCCGCAGCCAACTCCATCAACGTCACGGGCTGGCCCCCTCGAACTTCGCGACCACCATCCCCGAGCTCGCTGGTGACGCCCTCGATCAGTTGGCGACCGACCCCTACCGGCTCGATTTCCTCGCCCTGGATCTTGCGGTCACCGAACGGGGCTTCGAGCAGGCTGTGGTCGAACGAATCACCGAGTTCCTCACCCATCTCGGGCGCGGGTTCGCCTATCTCGGCCGTCAGTGGCGACTCACCGTTGGTGACAGCGACTTCTTCTTGGACCTCGCGTTCTACAACGTGCACCTCCACGCCTACGTCATCTTCGAGTTGAAGACCCGCGAGTTCGCGCCGGCCCACGCCGGCCAGCTCGCGTTCTACGTCACCGCCATCGAACGACAAGTACGTCGAGCCGGCGACAACCCGACGATCGGGGTGCTGCTCGTACCGGACAAAGACCAGGTCGTGGTGGAGTACACCCTGGCGTCGCTGAACGCCCCCCTCGCCGTGGCCACCTACACCTACGGTGACCTCCCCGACGATGTCCGCCATGAGCTTCCCGCCGCCGCAGACCTCGCCCCCCTCCTACGCCCCGGACCCGACCCATGAACCCCGGACCCCGGTCGCCCAGCCCACCACCACCCGACCAACGCTCGCTCCATCGGCGCCATGTCGAGCCTGCCCACCAATGCAAGGCCAGAACCCCGGGCAGATGGTGCAGCAACTTGCTGCAGCTCTGCCGGGTTGGCCCCCACCACCGGACCCACCATCCCCGGGCGCACGCGTTGAAACCGATCGCCTCCATCGCTGGCGTCGGTGATGTGTCCCACAAGTTGTGGGACAAGTGCGTCCCCCCTGAGCCCCGGCCCGGCGGTGGTCGGCCCGCGCGACCGGAGCACCGACCGAACGTCGATGCAAGGCCCGACGGGAGCGGGTCGTGATCTTGCCCGAACCCGACGACGATGCCGATGTCACCATCGGACCCGACGACGATGGGGCCGACGAATGGTTGGGTGGCCTTCGCGCCGCCGGGTTCCCGATCGTCGATCGGCACGGGCTCGCCCCGACACGACAGCCTGCCACCGCGGTGACGCCCTCCACGGTGGCGGTCGACGATCTCGTCGCTGCCGCTCTCGCCCCCTCGACGTTGGCGGCGTACCGGGTCGATTGGCAGGCCTACGGCACCTGGTGCCACACCCTCCACGGCATCGACCCCATCAACTCGACCGGCCAGCACCTCGCCGGTTGGATCGCTCACCTCACCAGCCGCCACCTCGCCGTGTCATCGATACGCCGGCGGATCGCGGCGGTCACCTACGCGTTCGGGCTCACCGGACGCCCATCACCAGCCGCTGATCCGCTCGTACGCACCACCCTGGCCGGAGCCACCCGCCGGCTCGGGACCGCCCAACGCCGCGCCATCCCCCTGTCCCTGGACGACATCCGCCGTCTCGCCGCCGCCGTCCCCACCGTCGTCGGGCGCCCCTACACCCACCCCATGGTGCGCCGCGACCGAGCCCTCCTCTTGGTCGGGTGGGCCGCCGCGCTGCGACGCAGCGAACTCGTCGGCCTGGACCTCGACGACCTCACCTTCCAAGGCGACCCCGACCACGGCACCACCGGCGGACTCCTCATACAGATCACCAGCTCCAAGACCGACCAGACCCGTGCGGGCGCCCACGTCGCGGTCCCCTGGTCCACCCACTACAACGCCTGCCCCGCCCGCGCCCTCATGCTGTGGACCCGCGAACGTCGCACCCGCAACACCCGAGCCGTGTTCGTATCAATCGACCGCCACGGCAACCACGGCCACCGGCTCGATCCCCAAGCCGTCAACCTCATCGTCAAACGCCACGTCGAAGCCGCCCTCGGAGTCGACCCCTCCGACTACACCGGCCACTCACTCCGGGCCGGGTTCGTCACCGAAGCCCGCACCCGCCACACCCCCGACCACCTCATCGCCCGCCACACCCGCCACCGCGACCTCCGCTCCCTCCACACCTACGACCGACCAGTCGACCTCTTCCACCAACCCGCCCTCAACAGAGACTGGTGGTAGCCGGGAAAGAGGTCGAAGGCGCGATCCTTGACAACAAGTGAGAACCAAGATGTAATCACCAAGTGATTACATCTCAGGTGCAGTCTGGTGTCTTAGGGTTGTCTGCGGCTCGGGTGGGGGAGTTGGCCGGGGTGACGTACCGGCAGGTCGATCATTGGGTGCGTCAGGGGTACGTGGTTCCCTCGGTGCAAGCCGCGGTGGGGCGGGGGGCGCGCCGGTTGTTCGGCCCGGCCGATGTGGTGCAGGTGGCGGCGTTGGGGCGGTTCGGGCGGGCCCGGTTGGACATCGGTCTGGTCGGCCCGCTCGTCGGTGTCCTCGAGCCGATCGTGTCCCTGGACCGGTTGGTGATCGCCCACCTCGATCCGCTTGGATTGGAGGTCGTCGACGCCCGGGAGTTGCGCGACCGTCTGGCGGGGTCGGGGTCGTGTGTCGTGTTCGACCCCGCCCCGGTCCTGGCGCGCCTCAACCCGCTCAACACCACCATCGTCGGCGGGGTTGAACAACCGGTCCGGATGCGGGAGGTGTCCTGATGCACCTCGTCCGTGCTGCAGTGGCCCCGGTCGAGGTGTTCGAGGACCTCGGTGACGGGCGCGGGTTCCAGGGACGAGCCCGCCGCGAGGGTGTCGAGTTCAAAGTGGCGGCACTGGAGTACCTGGCCACCAGCGGCTGCGAGATCCTCACCGGTGGGCATCACGTGGCCCGCTACCCCGTCGATGGTCTCGTACGGGTCGCCAGCGGCGAACGGCTCCTCGTCGCCGCCCACGGAGTGTTCGACGACGGCCCCCAAGCCGGGTTGCGTCGCACCGACACCGTCCACAAACTCGGGCACCGGGCCCACGCCCTACGTCGCCGGCACGCCGCCCGCCTCGTGGTCGTCACCAGCCACCTCCCCGAACCCGCCACCGCCGCGGCCCGGTATGTGGCCGATCTCCACGACGACCTTGGCGACTGGCTCGTCGATGTGATCGCCACCACCGGCGATCTCGCCGGCCACCAGCGGTTCACCCGGTTCGCCCACCACGCTCTCGGGCTCCCACCCGAACCGGCACCCTGGTGGCATCCCGACCCCGACGGGGACACCCAGCCCGCTCTGCGATTCGAGGAGGGCTCCGATGCGTGAACGCCGCCCGTCGGATTGGGTGACCGATCTCACCAGCCGTCACACCCTCGAACGCGACGTCGAAACCGCCCTCCGGGAGGCGTCGACGTTGCGGTTGGTGCACGTCGCTACCGAATCGCTCACCGATCTCGACTTCGTCACCATCGGCCCCGGCCACCGCGTCGCTCCCATCGAAGTGAAAGCCAAACTGCAGCCCTACCGGGGATGGGCCGAACTCGCCCCTGCCATCGACCCGACCGACGTGTTCATCCTCGACGAACTCGCGCTCCGCAAGATCGTCGAAGCGGGCCGGTACGCGTTCTTGATCGTGTGGGACCAACCCGGCGACCGGTGGGCCGTGTGGTCCAGCCTCGACCTCGTCCTGGCCACCAAGATCCGGGTGGCACGTCCCGTCGGACGGTCGGGGGCGGTCAAGGCCAAGGTCCTGTTGGATCTCGACGAAGCCGCCCACACCTGCACCGACCTGACCGCCGTCATCGATGCCATCACCGAACACCTCGAAACCTGCGACACCAGCTGGGCCAGCATCAGCCCCTGGCCCTACGGGCCCACCGTCACCCACCCCCTCCAAGCCACCTCCTGACCCCCACCACCGCCCCGGGGTCTACGCAGGAGCGGTCCGGGCCCCGTGTGAGTTCGACGGCTTGATTTGGGCCCCGGGGCGACGGTCGTCCACCCGGCCTCCTCAACCTGTCTCACCCCACACGACCGTCGCCGATGTGGCGGCGAGGGCGTTGGCGAACAAGGCCAGTAAGGGTCTGTGCGGGAATTACTTGTGCGGTGTGATGGTGTAGTTCCAGTCGCCGTGCCAGTGGTGGCGGGTGATGGGGACGGTGGCGAGTTCGCGGTCGGTGATCTTGATGCCGGTCGGGTAGTAGCCGCGGTCGCGATCGGCGCGGACCCGTAGCCCGGTGCGGGTGGTGGTGGCCGCGATGAGCTCGACGACGGTGCGATACGAGGTGAGGGGCCGACCGCGCCAGTTCATCGAGATGAACGAGAACATGCGGTGCTCGATCTTGTTCCACTTCGAGGTGCCGGGCGGGTAGTGACACACGGTGATGGTCAGGCCGGTCTCGGCCGCGAGTTTGGCCAGTTCGGTCTTCCACATCCGGACCCGGTACCCGTTCGAGCCGCCGGCATCAGCGGTGACCATCAGCCGGGTGGCGTGCGGGAACCGTTCGATCCCCATCGTCTGCCACCACGTCCGTATCGACGCCACCGCGAACGCGGCGGTGTCACCGTGATCACCAACGGAGACCCAGCCCTCGTTGTTGGCCAGGTCGTACACCCCGTAGGGGACGGCCTTGCCCATCTCAGGGTCGGGGAAGTCGTGCACCCCAACCCGGGCGGGTTCACCCTCGGGTTGCCATTCGCGGCCCCCGTTGGCGTAATCGCCGACCAGTTCCTTCTTCTTGGTGTCGACACTGATCACCGGTTCCCCCGCGTTCAAGTGATCGGTGGCGGTCTTGTTCAGGTAGCGGAACTGGCCGTCGCGATCGGTGTGCTGGGCGCCTTCGTTCTGTTTCGAGGTGCCTTGCAGACTGAACCCCATCGCCCGCAACAGTTCACCAACCAGCGACGCACCGATCTCGAACCCCTTGGCCCGCAACGCCTCCGACAGCTCCCGAGTCGATTTCAACGTCCACCGCAACGGCGACATCGGATCCCCACGCGTGTCCGGATAGACGAGCGCGTCCAACTCGAGCAACAG
>JBBRGH010000005.1:0-28632 GCA_038240915.1 Gemmatimonadales bacterium
TGGTGGCGGCGTCGGTCCCGTTGATCACGATCTCGAGCACCGAGTTCACCCCGTCGGGGAGGGCCGACTCGGTAACGGCGCGGAGCGTGGGGCAGAACGCGTCGTTGGTCGAGGCGATCATGCTCTTGATCCGGCGCGAGCCCACCTTGCTGCCGCTGCGGACCACCCCGCCGGGGAACGGGAGAATGACCCCTGGGTGCCCGGCGATCGCGTCGGCCGCCGCTTCCGCCGCCGCCAGCGCCGCGTCCGCGCTCCGGGCCAGGATCAGGAAGTTGCCGCCCCCCACGCCCTTGACCATCCCGAACTTCTCCTGCACCAGGAACTCGCCCTCCATCACCGGGATTCGCCAGAACCGCTCGCCGCCGATCAGCTTGCTCGACTGGAACCCGTCGCCGAAGAACCGCAGCGCCGAGCCCACGCCCACCCGGTCCGGGGCCGACGGCAGCCCGTCGTAGCACGCGGTGGTCGGACAGGTGAGCACCGTCTGGCCGACCCGCTCGATCAGCCGTTTGCCCAGATCGTCCTTGCCCATCGTCATGAGGAGGAGGCTGATGCCCGGACGGCCGTCGGGCGTCTCCGCCTCCGCCAGCTCACGCTCGATCCCCGCCTCGCACTTGCACCCGATCACCGAGGTGGCGAAGCCGGTCAGTTTGAGCGCCGCCTCGCGGACCCAGCGCATGCTCCGCCCGGTCACGATGAGGCGCGCCACGCGCATGGTGAACGCTTCGGCGAAGGTTTCCTCGATCAGCACGCCGCGGATGTTCATGGGGCGCTCATCCGGTCGGCACCGGCTCGTCCGGCAGCGACTGCACCGGATAGTTGTCGAACGACACCGAGGAATAGGCCTCGAAGTGGCGTCGCACGTCGGGCAGCACCGCCGGGTCGTAGCCCGGCGCCACCCGGAGCCGCCGGCCGGCGGGGGCGCGCCGCAGCTGCCCCTCCTCGACGATCAGGACCCCGGCCTTCACCACGTAGCGGGGAGTCGAGAACATCACCGCCAGGTCGGCGTTCCGGCTGTACACGGTGACGTCCGCGTCGGCGCCCGGGCCCAGATGCCCCTTCTGCCGAAGACCGAGCAGGCGGGCCGGCCCGGCCCGGGTGATGATCGCGATCTCGTTCAGACTGTATTGCCGGCCCAGGCCGTCGGCCAGGGCGCTGCCGGCGATCAGCTTGGGGTTGACCCGCTTGAGCTGGTCGTCGCGGACCGTCCGGTCCATCAGCACCTGGATCAGGGCGGGATAGGAGAGGAAGGAGCCGCCGTTGGGGTGATCGGTCGAGAGGACCACCCGCCACGGATCGGCGCTCAGCAGGAACAGCTCGAGCCCCACCACCCACTGGAGTGCGCTGACCGCCGCCTTGTCCTTGTAGGTGAGCGGCACGATGCCGCAGCCGGTCTCCAGCTCGATATCGATGTTGGTCCACCGCCGGCCGCTGCTCTTGTGCAGCAGATATTCGACCGGCGCGTCGGCGGTGATGGTCATGGCCGGGCCGAACATCACCTGGCCCACGTCGGTGCTCACCTCGGGGTGGGCGTTGACGTACTCGATCACCTTGGGCGCCGCCGAGCTCCACGGCTGGCCGTTCCCGCCGCCGTAGCTGTGGAACTGGAGGTGGGTGAAGTGGGCCCGCCGGCCGGCCAGCGCCTCCATGGTGGCGAGCGTGGTCGCCGCGTTGCCCGCCGTGCCCAGATTGTTGCAGTGGATGTGGATCGGATGCGGGAGCCGGAGCGCGTTGGCCGCGTCGGTGAGCGTCTCGAGGATGGCCCGCGGCGTCACCCGGCGCCCGCCGACCGAATCGTCGAGGCTGGTCACGTTCCGCTGCCCCGCCTTCCACCCCTCGACGCCCCCCGGATTCACCACCTTCACGGCGTAGGCGCCGGCGGCCTGCAGCAGCCAGGCGGCGTAGTCGCGGGCCCGGTCGCGCTCGCCGGCTTCGATCTGCCGGAGCAGGTACTCGTCGTTCCCCATCAGCGCGTAAATGCCGCCGTCCACGCAGGGCGTGTCGTCGAGCTCGGCGTGGCTGTGCCGGGCCATGAGGGGGGCCACGGCCGCCTCGAACGCGGTGGTGTAGCCCAGACCGGCGTACCGGTATCCGGTAGTGAAGGTGCTCGGCACCGTGCCGCCCGTGCCGGAGCGCCCGGGACGCTCGTCCTCCGGCAGGTCCGGCGCCGGCGCCGGATCGGCGGCGTGCTCGTCGGGGATCAGTCGGCGCGCGTGGTTGCAGCTCGAGCTGGCGAAATGGGAGTGGATGTCCACCCCGCCGGGCATGACCACCATGCCTCGGGCGTCGAGCGTCGGGGTGCCGGCCGGGAGGCGCTCGACGATCCGGCCGTCCTCGATGCAGACGTCGCGCACCTCGCCGTCGATCCCGTTGGCCGGATCGTGGACGGCGCCGCCCGCGATGCGGAGTCGGGCCGGTGCGGTCACGGTGTCCTCCCCGCCCGGCGCGCGCGCACCAGGTCGAGCAGCGCGGCCAGCGTGTCGGCCGCCGAGCGCATGCCCCCGAGTGGGGGCCGGAGCGGCAGGGCCACCTCGTCCATCCGATAGGCCGTCCCGCCCTCGTGGATGCCGGCGACGCCGGTGTCGATGGCGAGCCGAATCGGAAAGGCGGCCTCGCTGGCCCGGGGGCCGATCACGATCACCGGTGCCCGCCCGGCCACCTCGGCCAGCACGGGGCCGACCGGGGCGCATGACCCCACGACCAGGACCGCGGTGTCCCCGGCGCCCGCCAGGATGAGCCCGCGGCCATCCGGCGTGTAGCGGGGAAAGCCGCCGCCGTAGTTCACCGCCATCGGGTAGCCGGTCTGCCAGGTGAGCGCGGCCTCGGCGCCCGAACGGTTGCCGCCCGCCCGGAGCGAGCTCAGGGCCGCCCGGCTGCGCCCGTTCAGGGCCTGGGTGAGGGCGATCAGCCCCTCAGCCCGGTAGGGGTCACGGGCGGGCTCCTCGCCCGGCTCGGCGTCGTGGACCAGCACCGCATATGCCGCCGTGGTGAGCCGCGTCGCCGCCTCGGCGGCGGCCTGGAGCGGCGGAGGCAGTTCCCCGAGCGGGTTGCCGAGCGCGGCCGCCCGCATGACCGAGAGAGCGGGGATCTCCTCCTCGGGGGTGAGCGCGATCGTGGTCTCGGCCCCGGCGGGGCCGCGGTCGCGACCGATGCCGACCGAGATCACCGTGCGTCCCGCCCGGCCGTCGGGGATATGGGTGCCCGCCGGCTCGAGGGCATAGCGCGAGAGGTACCGAGGATACCGGATGACGGGGTCGATGCCCCAGAACAGCACCACGTCGGCGCGGTTCCGGATCTCGCCCAGGGTGGCGGCAGCCCGGCCCCGGCGCTGGGCGGCGAGGAGACCCGCCGCCGCGGGCTCCGAGGTGGCGGTCTCCACTCCGGCGCGGAGGAGATCGGCCAGCGCCAGCGCAACGCGCTGCGCCTGGGTGGTGAGATCAGGCGCAAGCACCACCAGCGGCGCGCCCGACCCGCTGGTCAGGATCTCGGCTGCCTCCGCGAGCGCGGCCTCGACCGACACCTCGGCGCCGCCGCGGAGCACGCGGCTCGGGACGGCGCCGTCGCCGAACCAGCTCCGGCCCAGCGGGCAGGGCGGGGTGATGCCGGTGATCCGGCCGCCGCCCACCTCGACCGTGAGGTCGTCGCAGGCGCAACCGCAGCCGAGGCATGTCACTGAGGAGACGCTCGACGGGCTCACGCGGCCCCCCGCGCCCGCGGCTCGAGCGCGCGGTAGACGGCGGCGGCGCCGGTCTCGAGCGTCCGCCGGCAGGCGTCGGCGTCGGCCGCATCCGCCAGCACGGTGCAGATGGGATGCCCGCGCCCGATCCGCTCCCCCGCCTGCGGCACGTCGGCTATCGCCGGAACCCGCCAGCGGTCCGGGTCGTTCACGACGACGTCGCGCCGGGCGTAGACGATCGCCTTGCCGTAGACGCGGGAGGGCAGGCGCATGGCCGCGGGCAGCCGACCCTCACAGGCGTCGACGTGGATGGCGAAGAGCGAGGCGCCCGTGGCCCGCTCCACCAGCTCCATGGAGGCGGAGTAGCGTGGATTGACCTCGATCGGCAGCGGCACGCCATCCCGGGCGACGAAGTCGAGGCCGTTGAGTCCCCGAAGCCCGAATGCCTCGGTCGCCGCCTGGGCCAGTGCCGCGGCCCGGCTCAGCAGCTCCGGCTGACGCGAGAACACCGGCCGGCGCTCGGCGGCGAGCAGGCTGCCGCAGTAGCGGAACCCCCGAGCGCCGAATGGCCGGAGCCCGACCAGCTGGCGAGACAGGCCGAGCGGGACGGCCCGCCGGCCATCGGCCGCGAAGACGATCGAGCCGGTCGCACCGCGAATCCGCTCCTGGAGGTAGGCGCCACGGGAGACCGGGACGCCGGTCCGCCAGCGCGACGTGCCGTGTCCGCCGCCGGAGCGGCGCGGCTTGAGCAGCCAGCTGTCGGCCGCGAGCGTGGCCGGGGGCGCGCTGGCCCGGGTGACGGGAACGGCGAACCCCTGCTGCCTGAGGGCCCGCATCAGCGCCAGTGGATTGCGCACGGCACGCAGCACGGCCGCCGGATTGCCCAGGAGCCGCCGGCCGCGCGACAGCGCCGCCACCGCGTCCGGGTAGTTCTCGAAGTTGGCGGTGTAGGCCGCCACGGCCGCGGCGACATCACGCCCCGCCGCGGCGGCGGCGGGCGGGCTGAATCGGGCTTCCCCATCCCGGCGGAGCACCACCACCTCGGCGACGGCGCGGAGGTCCGCGTCGCCGAACGCGTCGACCGCCGTCACCCGGTACCCGGCGCACGCGGCCGAAGCGGCCAGGGCACGGGTCGACACGCCCGCGATCAGCACGTGCGTCCTCCGCTCAGCCATCGCCGAGGCCGAGCCGGCGGCGGGCGGCCGCGGGCGTGATCACGTGGAGATGGTCCAGCACTGTGCCTGTCGCCTCCCGAATCCTGAGCCGATCCACCAGCACCTGCCGCGGGCCGCCCGCCAGGCCGTCGGCGAGCAGGGCCGCACCCTGCGCGGCCTGCCGGGCCCGGCTGGCGAAGCCGACCAAAGGGCGCACCGCCGCCAACTCCGCCAGTGCGGGGGTCAACCGGTCGCGGACGGCCGGCTCCGCCGCCAGGCGCCCCGAGAGCACGATCTCGTCGGCGCCGCCGGCCGCGCCGAGCAGCAGCCGGGCCGCCCGGACGGCGCCTTCGACGTAGGCCTCGAGCGCCACCTCGGCCAGTGCCGGGTCGTGAGCGATCACCGTCTCCACGCCCCCCGTGAACACCATGGCCTTGGACATCTGGCCGGCCAGGAATGCCACCTCGCCATCGAGCGCGCCCGGTGCGCGCCAGCCCAGCGGGCCGCTGCTGCCGCCCATCCCGTCCACGATTCGGCCGGCCGAGATGGCGACGCCCGCCGTGAACGCGCCGCCCAGCTCCAGCAGCACCAGCGACACTTCGGCCGGCGACCGCCCCAGCCGCTCAGTCTGATCCGCGATCGCCAGGGCGGCCGCGCAGACCTTGTCGGCCGTGCCCAGGTCCACCCGATTGAGCTTGCGGTGGCGCGGCACCGTGTCGAGATGGATCACGCCGGGAGTGAACCAAAGCGGCACTTGGGCGGCTTCGAGCCGCCGTGCCAAGGAGCGCAGTCCCTCGATGCCACCCTGCTCCCCCGGCGCGGCCAGGAACGCCAGCCGCAATCCCTCGTCGCCGACGTCGCGCGCCCGGCACAGGGGCAGACCGTAGCCCGAGGGTCCCACGACCAGGTCCAGCGGACCGGCGCTCAGGAGCCCCTCGAGCAGCGGCCGCGGGTCGGCCAGCAGCTCGGCCGTCGGCCAAGTGGCGTCGAGGAAGAGCCGGCCCTCGTCGAGGCCACAGACGTCCAGGCTGAGCGTCCCGGGATCGATCCCCGCAACGCGCGGCACGCCTAGGCCTTCGTCGCCCCCATGCCCCGGGCCACGTCGGCGATCGCTTCCGCGTCGAGCACCAGATCGTTCCGGGTGAACAGCTTCGCCACGCAGGCTTTGTGGAGCTTGGTCTTGAAATTTCCCACCCCGAAGGCGCCGTAGACGACGACTCCCTCGCGGGTCTGGCCGGCGTCATTGACCTCGACGCCCTCGATCCCGAGCGGCGGCACGGCGTTGAGGTCCACCGCCACCTTGAGCGATTTCGCGGCCGTCCAAGCGGAGCGGGGCACCATCTGGACCCCCGCGGGCCCGGAGTTGAGCAGGATCTCGGCGCCGTCGAGCAGTTCGGGCAGCTTGGCGGGGTCGCTCAGCGCGACCGCGTCGACCTCCACGTCGAACCGGGCGCCGATGAACTGGCGCGCCTTGTCGCCCTGTTCCGGTTTGCGCGACGTGATCGTGACGCGGGCGCCGTCCTTGGCCAGGAGACCGGCGGCTCGCTGCCCCACCGGACCGGTACCTGCGAGAATCACCGCCTTCTTGTCTCGCAGGTCGCCCAGGGTCTCTTCGATCTTCACCACGGCCGCGACCGCGGTGGTATTGGAGCCGTTCGAGTCTAGCATGATCGAGACGGAGTAGGGCGCAAACAGCGCGTCCTGGGCCATCGCGAGGATCTGCTCGCCGGCCGACATGTTGTTGCCGCCGATCCAGACGGCGGTGTTGGACAAGTCCTTGATGCCGCGGGTGAAGATGCAGCCGTGGATCAGGTCGCGGACGTCACCCTCGGTGATCCCGCCATAGCTCATGATCTCGTCCGCGCCGGCATCGTAGGCGACCACCTGGTCGAACACGCTGGGCAACCGGGAACTGTCGAGCTGGAGCAGCAGCTTACGCATCGCGGGAGCCATCTCCCCTGGGAAGTTCGAACGTCATGGAAAAATAGGAGGGGCGCCCCGACCGCGGGCCGCCCCTCCTGGAGACACCGGAACCGCGGGACTGTACGATCAGCCCTCGGCGCCACTGGCGAACGGATGCCGCGCGGCCTTGTACTTGGAGAGCACTTCGTCCACCGTCGGCGTGCCCTTGAGCGCCCGGGCGATCGACTCCTTCACCGCCTGGTAGTTGAACTGATAGATCTTCTTGTCGTCTTCGGCCTGCCAGTGGATGAACACGCCCACCATGATCACCAAGTCGTTGGCCTGCGCCTTGGAAATGACGCCCTCGCTCACCGAGTCCATCACCGCGCGGGCCACGGCCGCCTGGGCCGGACCGAACATCTGGACGGCCTGCTTGGCGCCCTTGATGGTGACCTTGTTGAAGAGGAGCGTGTCGGGCTTGCAGGGAAGGTTCGGCGTCACGACGGCGAGCAGGGTGGTGAAGCCGTCGGTGTTGCGCGTGAGCGCCTGGGTGAACGCGGCGCCGGCCGATCCCGACTTCGACCCGATGATCAGGTCGATATGCGCGATCTCATTGCCATCGCCGACGAGCGATTCACCGATGAAAAAGTCTGCGGCCATACCTGCCTCCGTGTGCGGTTTGGTGAAGAGCGAGAGGATTTCCCGGAACATACGCAGCTCGACCTGGCGAAGAGTGAGCCGGCACTTGCAGCGACGTGGAGGAGCGAGGCCACGCAGTCCCGTTGAAACGGGTAGCTCGCACGGCGACGCAAGTCGTGCGCAGAGGCCACTAGTATGGACGCACCCTATAGGCCTGTCAAGGACTCGATCACCCCGGAATATCGGCGCCTGCGGGGTTGCGGTTCAGCTGGCTTCGGCTTATATTCGGTATCCGATAACAACAGTTTAAGTGATTTATGAGCAAACGGTTAGACAAAAAAGCGCAGCCCGACTCGTCGCCGGATCGCGCTCGGCCCTCCAGCCCACTCAGCCCCCACCCGATCGCATGCTCCCCTTTCTCCGGCGGCTCCGTGTCGGTGGCAGGAGCAACATGTACGGCGCCATTCCCTATGTGATGGAGACGTTTGCTCTCGACCGGGATGCGGCGTGCCGGGTGGTGTGTGATTGGGTGGACCGGCAGCAGGAACACGACGACGGGCCAGGCACGGTCCCCCCCGCCGGTAGTGTCCTGTCCCACTGTCCTCGCTGGAGGACACCTTCGCCCGCCGCGTTTTCCTCCCTCGCGAAGCCTCACAACGACTTAGCTCGCCGGCACGAGCTTCGCACATTGGCCGGGCGCAGGTTCCCCGTTCCCAAATGAGGCCACGTATGAAGACCAGCATCATCGCGGGTTCGTTGCTGACCGCCCTCACCCTCACGGGACCGCTTCAGGCGCAACAGGTGGCGGCCAACGTCGTGGTGCGGAGCGGTCCAGTCGCGGGACACGTCGTCATCGGGAATGGCTATTCCACGTATCGCCGGCCCGTGGTTTACCGCCAGGTGCCGGAGCGGGTGATCGTGGTCGAACGGGTAGTCCCCCGGGTGCTCGTGGTGGAGCGCCTCCGCCCCAACAGGCACGGCCACGGGCGGGTCTGGCGGAGGGAGGGCTTCCGGCCGGTCGTCGTCTACTACAGCGAAGGACGGTACTACGACCGGTACGAGCGCGGCTGGCCCGACAGGCGCGAGGTGGTCGTCTACCAGCGGAATGGCCGGCTCTACCGCGAAGGGAAAGACGATCGGGACGACGCCCGTGACCATCACGGCGACCGAGACCGGGACGACTGACCTGACCGCGCGCCTTCCGGCGCCTGATCACCCAGATCCAGGTCGGTGGCAGGACAGCGATCCCCGCCCATTCGGACGGGGATCGCTGCGTTTGGTTTGCATTCGGTCCCCGCCTGGCCTTCATTCCCTCATGCCTCCCGCCCGCGATCACCACCTCCCGCCCGACCCGGACGCCTATCGGCACGCACCGCACCCCACGGGCCGTATCGTGGTCATCGCGCCCACCCGAGCCGCCTGTGAGACCATCGAGCTGGCTCTTGGCCTGCACCTCGACACCCTGCTGCAGCGGCAGCACGGCACGGAGATTCAGGCACTGGCCTCGTCGGGCAAGGGCTTCGGAATCGTGGCCGGCACCGGCACCGGCAAGACACTGGCAATCCGGCCGATGGCCGAGGCGATTCTGGGCGCGCCGCTGGCGGTGGGCGTGGTCAATCGGGAACGGGAGGCGACGCCGGAGACACCCTCGTGGAACGTCGTCATCGTCACCACCGGCATCGCCCGGCGCTGGTTCACCGACGATCTGATCACGGCTCGCGATACGGTGATTGTGGACGAGATCCACCAGACTTCCGCCGAGCTCGAGCTCTGCCTGGCGCTCGGCAAGCGGGCCGGCTGCCGGTTCATCTGGCTCAGCGCCACGGTGGACCCGGCATTTTACGCCCGCTATCTCGACAGCGCAGAGGTGCTCGCCACCGTCGCCTTCGATCCCGCCCTCAAGGCCAAGGTGCAGGTCCTGCCGCAGAAGCCGGACGAGTTCCTCAACGAGCGCTACATCCGTCACCTGATCAAGGAACGGCGGGGCGTGGCGGTGTTCCTGCCGACCCGGGCCGAGGTCGAGCGCCTGGGCGCCGAGCTGGGCGAGCAATGGAAGCGGCTCACGACCGCGTTCTACCATGGCGGCGAGCCGATCCGGGTGATCCGGCCCTTCCTGGAGGGCGAGGTGGAGCGGCCCTTCCTTCTGGCGATGACGGCGGCGGGGCAGTCGGCGCTCAACGTGCGGGGTCTCGACACGGTGGTGATCTCCGACGCGCGCTACGGCAACGTGGTCGAGCGCGGCCGCAACGTGCTCCACCGGCTCTATCTGGGCGCCAACGAGATCCTGCAGGTGGCCGGCCGGGTCCACGGCCGGGTGCCCAACGGCGAAGTCGTCATCCTCAGCGACCGCGACCTGGTCTTCGAGCAGCTCCGCCCCACGCCGCCCGAGTTCCAGCTGGCGGGCGACGCCGAGCGGGTGGCGATCACCTGCGCCGCCATCGGCGTGGATGCCCAGGACCTCGACCTGCCGGTGCCCCTCGACCGGACCGCCTACCGCCGGGCGCTCGGCCTGCTGACCAGTCGCGGTCTGGTGGCCGAGGGGCGGCTCACCCCGTACGGCCGCGACGTCGAGGCGATGCCGGTCGAGCGGCCCTGGGGGGAGCTGCTGGTGCACGCGGACGCGGCGCTCCTGCCGATGGTGGCGGTGTGCGCCAACATCGACTCGCTCCACCGGATGACCCGCCAGGAGCGTGATCTGCACGGGGTGATCGCCAACGGGAGCGACCATCTCACCGCCTACAACCTCTACGCCGAGGCCGTCAACCAGCACGGATACGTGGGTGAGGTCTACGGGTTGCCCCGCCACCTGTTCGAGGACGGACTCGCCGAGTGGGCCGAGCGCCGCGGCGTACTGGTCAAGGCGATCGAGGACACCGCCCTCGGTCTGGCCTCGGTGTACCGGTCGATCGAGCTGCCGCTCCCCAAGCAGCTGCCCTACGCGTCGAAGGAGGTCCGGAAGGGCTGGGCCGACCTGCTCGCGCGGTTCATGCCCTTCGACCTGGTCATCGACGAGCACACCGCCGACGGCCAGGAAGCCCGGGTCTCCAAGACTTCGGTGGCCGGAAGCTGGGGCGCGGTGGCCGGCGCGCTCCGGTTCTTCGCCGACCGGTTCGGCGTGCCGCGGGCCTCCATCGAGGGCACCACGCTGTCCTACGATCTGGTCCGCGAGCACGCCGCGCTCGGCCCGCCCAGGGTGGTGCTGGGCGGGCCGCGGAAGCACCAGGGCCTCGCCGTCGAGCGGCGGCGCTCGTACTTCGGCTTCGATCTCGATACCGAGGTCGATCCGGTGGGCGACGCGGTGCCCGCGGCCCTCCGTCCCGCCGCGCGCGATGTCCTGACGGAGGCCCTGCTCGCGGGAGAGACCACGCACCCCGACCAGGGCCGGATCAAGCGCGCGCTCGCGGTGCTGGACGAGTGGTGGCGGCGCTCGGGCGGCCAGCTGGCCGCGACGTCGCCGGCGGGGGTGCGGGCGCTGCTCCGCGACCAGCTCGAGCCGGTGACCGGGTGGGACGACTTCCTCCGAACCCGGCTGGTCCTCGACCCGCTGGCGCTGGTGGATGAGCCGAGCCGGCAGCGTCTCGAGGCGTTGCCCGCCATGGTCCGGGTGCGCGGCGATGCCGTGCCGCTCGACTACGAGCTCGCCGATGGCGCCGGCATCGCCCGGGTCCGGCTCAGGGAGGGGCAGGCCAAGCGGCTCCGGTCCGGCGACCTGCCGCCGATCGATCGGCCGCTCCGGTTCGCGGTCATGCGGGGTCGCCACGAACCGATCCTGGCCGATACCATCGAAGAGCTGCAGGCGCTGCTCAAGCGGGCTCCCCGCCAGAACGACCGGGACGACGAGCGCCCGCGTCCGCACCGCGGCCACAACCGGCCCGGTGGGGGCGGTGGGCGCCGAAGCTCCCGTCCGGGTGGGGCCGATCCGCGGGACCGCTCACGCCGCGGCCGCTGACCCGCGCGGTTCCTACCCGGCCTTCCCCGTACGCTCCATTGTGCACCCCGACGGCCTCCGCTCGTCATGAAGGGAGCGGCCGAACCGTCCGTTTTGCGGACGTACCCGGCCGTCCACCCCCAAACGAACCGAGCAATCCCGTTGTGGCCCGGTCAGTTAGCCGAGGGTGACAAAACGCAGCGATACGTCCATCTTTGAAACTCCCTGTTTCCGGGTCCGTATCTTTACCATGCCTGAGACGCTGCCACTCGGATCTCTCCCGTCGGTGTTCTCTCCCCTCGCCAAGGCCCTCCTCGACGGGTTCAGCGAAGGCGTGGTGGTGTTTGATGTCGAAGGCCGGCTGCTCTACGCCAACCAGCAGGCACGGGAAGCGCTCGTCGGCATGGACCTGTCGGAGCAGGCGCCGGACCTGATGCCGCGGCTGGCGGCGCTCGGCGGCCGGCTGCGTCCGCTCCGGGTGGGCGCCCTCGAGTTGGGCGAGGCGATGTTCATTCCCGGCGTCGAGGGCCCGACCACGTTGGCGGCCCGGGAAAAAGAGGCTATCGTGAAGACGCTCGACGCGAACAACTGGAAGCTCGCCGAGACGGCCAAGCATCTGGGCATCAGCCGGACCACCCTCTGGCGCCGTCTCAAGGCGTACGGGCTACACCGAGACGGCCGGAGCAAATGGGCGCAAACTTCCTAGTCCTGTTGCTGGTCGCCGCCCCGCTCCAAGTCCCCACCCCCGACACCAACTCCTATTCCAGTCCAGCGGTCCAGCAGCTCGTCGCCCGCGCCATGGCGCGGCGGCGGGCGAGCGACTCGCTGGTGCACGACTACCAGGCCACCATCCGTTACCGGCTGACGGTGGGCGTGGGGCGACGGCTTTGGTCCCGGGTATCTGCCTCCGCGGTCGAGGAGCAAGTCGCCCGGGTGCAGTGGCAGCAGCCCAACGATCTGCGGATCGACGTGACCGGCCGTCGCTTCCGGACCCGGAATTCGGCCCTCCAGCTCTCCAGCGTCTGGGACCGGCCGTGGTTCGTGCCCCGTGGCGTGGATGATTCGGTCCGCATCTTCAGCAACGATTTTCCGGCGACCGGGGCGCTCCATCCGCTGGCCGCCACGGGGCCGGCCTGGTATCGCTACGCGATGACCGGCGATCTCACCGTGGCGCCGGCTCGAGGTGGTGCGCTCCGGTTGATCCGGGTCACGGTTACCCCGCGCCGCACCGGGCCGGCGCTGGTGGCGGGACAGCTGTGGATCGACTCGGCGACCGCGGAGGTGGTGCGGTTCACCTTCCGCTACCTGGGCACCGCGCTGTGGGTCAGACCGGAGGAGGGCCCGCGCGGTCCGGACTCCAGCAAGGCCCGTCGCCTCAACGCGCTGGCCAACCGACTGGTCAGCATCGACGCGGACCTGGAGTACGGGCTGCAGGAGGGCCGCTACTGGATGCCGTATCGTCAGGTCCTGGCCGGGCGCGTCCGGCTGCCGGTGGTGAACGACGTGGTGATTCCGTTTCAGGCCACCACCACCTTCGAGGACTACGCCATCAACGCGGGCCGCCCCATCGTCTTCGAGGTCCCGCTGCCCGACACCGCCGGCCTGACCCGTGATTCGATCCGGGCTCTCCGCCGTATCCGGCTCGACTCGCTCCAGGCCGAGCGGCGTGGACGCCGCGGCGAGACGGCGGACAGCCTTCGGACGTGGGACTACGCCAACCGCTGGCCCGGGGGCCGCTTCGAGCTGCATCGGCCGTCGAACGTCACCCTCGACTGCTACGACGCATGGCCCGACTCGCTCTCGCTGGCGGGCGATCCGGCCGACGCCCGCCGGCTGCGCGACGCGGAAGAAGACCTGGCCCGTCTCAGCGCCGAGCTGCCCGATTCGGTCACCGGGCAATCGGCGCACGGCTTCGGATACGAGCGGCTGTCGGACCTGCTCCGCTACGACCGGGTCCAGGGACTCTCCTTTGGACTCGGCTATCGGGTGCGAGCGCCCGGCCTCCAGTTCGCCAATCTCTACGGCACGGTGCGCTATGGCCTGAGCGATGACCGCGTGACCGGCCGCCTGAGCCTGGTGCGGGACGCGCCGGGGGGCCGCCTGACGGTGAGCAGCTATCGCGAGCTCGCAGACGTGGATCCGTTCGGCGCGGGACGATCCATCGGCAACACGCTCAACGCGCTCTTCGCCGCCCACGACAATGCGGACTGGCTGCTGGCCGAAGGCGGCTTGGTCGGCTTCGAAACGTCGCTGCGCCCGGGGCTCGATCTCTTCCTCAGCGCCCGGGCGGAGCAACAGACCAGCGTCGGGCGGGAGGCCAAGTCGGCGGTCAACGACGTGCTGGGCGGGGACGGCGTCTTCCCGCCGAATCCGCCGGTGGCGGAGGGCACGTTCGGCGGGGCGTCGGTTCGGGTGGCGCAGGGTGCTGGCACCCGCTGGAGCGTGGCCGCGGATCTGCTCGGCGGCGCGGGACTGACGACGGGTCGCGTGTTCGGCGACCTGCGGTGGCGCGCCGGCGCCGAGCGTGGCGCCACCCTTCGCCTCAAGGCCGGGATCGCGACCAGTCCCGCCCTGCCGCAGATGGCCTTCCGGCTGGGCGGCCTGGCCACCGTGCGCGGGTTCGAGTACGGCGCGCGCCGGGGGCAGGCGTTTTGGTCGGCCCAGCTGGACGTGGCCCCGCTCAAGGGAAGGATCCGGCCGGTTGCGTTCGTGGACGCGGGCCAGGCGGCCAGCGCCGCCGATCTGTTCTCCAGCACGGCACTGGCCGGCGCGGGCCTGGGCCTGTCAGTCTTCAACGGGGCGCTGCGGCTCGATCTCAGCCACCCGCTCACGCCGGACACCGGGGGCAAGGTGCGATTCGACATCGTCGTTCAGGGTGCGCGGTGAGCCCGCTCCGCAAGGCCGCACGGCTCTTCGGCCTGAGCCTGGTCCTGGCCTGCGCGAAGGATGGTGGGGAACTGGGTGGCGGGCCCATGCTCACCGTGCACTGGACCGGAGCGGATACCGCCGCCTTCACGGCTCCGGTACGCGCCGAGCGGTGCGACAGCCAGCCGCTGGTCCAGATCCGGGCCATCTCGGGGGACACCGGCGTGGGGCTCGTGCTCTTCGATTCGGGGACGGCGCGCGCCGAGCACTATCCGGTCCGGCGGCCGGAGACAGCCGACAGCGCCTCGCCCGCCGCGGCGGTCGCGCTGCGCTGGTTTGCCAAGACCGCCGTCCAGGGATTCCAGGGTGACAGCGGCGATGTCGCGGTGCGCCGGGGCGGCGACGGAAAGCTGTCGGGGACCTTCCGCGCCAAGGCGCGCGCGATCAACGGGACGGGTCGGCTCGAGTTGACCGGCTCGTTCGACGAGGTGGGCGTGGAGCCCGCCGCCGCGGGCTGCGCGCCGGCGGCGGCCGACTCGCAGCCGCCGTCCGGCGACTCGGTGCCGGGTGTAGATTAAGCGAACCATGGAAAGCACCTATTTCCGGCGCGGCTTCGGCCTCAAGGCCGAGATCGAGGGCCAACTCACCGCCGACTACCACAGCTCGGTCGTCGAGGTGATGCGCGCCCGCGAGCACCATCTCGCGGTCGGCCCGCTGACGTTCCGCCTGGCCAAGGAATTCGGGTTCTGCTACGGCGTGGACCGCGCGGTGGACTACGCCTACGAGACGCGCCGGAAGTTCCCCGACCGCACGCTCTACCTGGTCGGCGAGATCATCCACAATCCCCACGTGAACCAGAAGCTGCGCGACATGGGGGTGCGCTTTCTCGCCCGGGGGGACGCCGGCAGCTTCGACTTCTCCGGGATTGGGCCCGAGGACGTGGTCATCATGCCGGCATTCGGCGTGACGATGGGCGACTTCGACCGGCTGCGGGCCATCGGCTGCGTGCTGGTGGACACCACCTGCGGCTCGGTGCTCAACGTCTGGAAGCGGGTCGAGAGCTACGCCCGCGACGGCTACACCGCGATCATTCACGGCAAGCACTACCACGAGGAGACCAAGGCCACCGCCAGCCAGGTCATGAAGTATCCGGGCGGCCGCTATCTCGTGGTGCTCAACATGACCGAGGCCCGGATCGTCTGCGACTTCATCGAGCACGGCGGTGATCCGGGTGCCCTGGCCGTGCGCTTCGCCGAGGCTGTGTCGCCGCGGTTCGACTTCAGCCACGATCTCGGGCGGGTCGGCATCGCCAACCAGACGACGATGCTCTCGGGTGAATCGCTGGCGATCGCCGAGGAGATCGGGCGCAGCATGGGCCGGCGGTATGGCGTTGACGCGATGGCCGACCACTTCCGTTCGTTCGACACCATCTGCTCGGCCACGCAGGAACGGCAGGACGCGATCCTGGCGCTGGTCCAGGAGCCGCTCGACGTGATGGTGGTGGTGGGAGGATACAACTCGAGCAACACCTGCCACCTGGCCGCGCTGGTCCAGTCGAAGGGCGTGCGTACCTTCCACATCGAGGACGCCGAGGGGGTGGACCCGGTCACGGGCACCATCCGCCACCAGCCGATCGGTAGCAAGCAGGAGATCACCACCGCCGGCTGGCTGGGGGAGCGGCGGGTCATCGGGATCACTGCCGGCGCCTCGACGCCCAACAACAAGGTCGGCGAGACGATCGCCCGCATCTGCGCGCTTGCCGGTGTGGCGGAGGAGCTCCGCGCCCAAACCGGGTGACCCCAGCCGCATGACCTTCGTCGATCTCAGCCACGTCATCGAACACGGCATGACCACGTACCCCGGCCTTCCGGGGCCGGTGATCTGCGACTTCCTCAGCCGCGAGGCCTCGCGCGCGCGCTACGCGCCCGGGGTGGAGTTCCAGATCGGCAAGATCGAGATGGTGGCCAACACCGGGACCTATCTCGACGCGCCATTTCATCGCTACGCCGACGGCAAGGATCTCGCGGCGCTTCCGCTTGGCTCCCTGGCCGGGCTCGATGCGCTGGTGGTCCGAGGGCCGCGCAGCGGCCGGGCGATCGATCGCGACGCTTTCCGTGGCCGGCCGGTCCGCGGCAAGGCGGTGCTGGTCCGCACCGGCTGGGACGTGCACTGGGGCACCCCGACCTACCTCGACGGCAACCCGTACCTGACTGCCGACGCGGCGTCGTACCTGGCCGACGAGGGCGCCGCGCTGGTCGGAATCGATTCGCTCAACATCGACGATCTCGGCGACCTGGCGCGGCCGGTCCACTCCACCCTGCTGGGAGCCGAGATCCCCATCGTGGAGCACCTCTGCCACCTGGGCCCGCTGCCTGACGCGGGCTTCACGTTCTCCGCGGTGCCGCCCAAGGTGGCCGGCTTCGGCACTTTCCCGGTTCGCGCCTTCGCCACGCTTCGCTCCGCCGGGTAGCCGTGTCGTTCCGTCAGACCACCGTCGCCGGTTTTCCCGCCATCGCCCTGCGTTCGGCAGAGCTCGAGGTCGTGGTGGTGCCGGCGATCGGCATGCGGCTGACCCATCTCCGCCGGCTCCGGGGGCGGGAATGGCTGTGGCGCAGCGACCGGCTCCCGCTGGCCCGGCCGCGTGCCGGCGCCTCGTACCGCGAATCGGCCGAGAGCGGCGGCTGGGACGAGTGCTTTCCCACCATCGGCGCCTCGGCCATCCCCGGCGCCCCGGCGGACGCGGAACCGCTGCCGGAGCACGGCGAGCTGTGGAGCGCCGACTGGACCAGCTCGGTCTCGGAGCACGCCGACGGGACGACGCTCGCCGGGACGGCAGAAGGGGCCCGGCTGCCGTATCTGTTCGCCCGCGAGGTCACGCTCCTCGGCGATGCCCCGGTGATGCGGCTCCGCTACCGGCTGCGGAATATCGGCGGAAGCTCATTTCCCTGGATCTGGGCGGCGTACTCGCTGTTCAACGTGCAGGCGGGCAGCGCCCTCGAGCTGACGGGGGTGGGGCAGGTGAAGCTCGACGAGGTGCACGGGCGCGACGACCTGAGCCGGAACGACGTGGTGAGCTGGCCGGGCGGTATCGGCCGAGGGACGGACCGCTTCACCTTCCCACCCTCGGGCGGCTGGGGTGTGACGCTGTTCGGGGATCTCGGGGCGGAGGGGCGCATGGCGGTCACCGATCCGCGGCAGGGCGAGCGGCTGGAGATCTTGGTCGACCGGGCCGAAGTGCCGCAGGTGCGGGTGGCCATCGAGGTGGGCGCGTCGAAGGAGTCGGGCAGCCGGCTGGGCCTGGCCCCCTGCATCGGTGCGCCGGATCGGCTGGACGATGCGATGGTCGGGTGGGGGACCGCCCGGTTGCTGGCGCCGGGCGAGGAGCGGAGCTGGACGGTGGAGGTGCGGCTCCCGGATCCGCTGGACTAGCGGGCGGCGCTTGAGCTCAGGCGCTCAGGGCGACTCCGGCCGCCGCCCGGCATCCTCCGCCCGCTCCAGCCGGACATCGGCGAACGACGCGGGATCCTCGATCGGCTCGAGATGGGTGAAGACGCTGCTGTTGGGTACCGCGGCGCGAACTTCCTCCTCGATCTGTTCCAGCAGGTTATGGCCCCGCTGCACCGACCAGTGTCCCGGAACCAGGACGTGGAAGTCGATGAACCGCCAGGCGCCCGCCTGGCGGGTGCGGAGGGCGTGGAAGCGCACGCCGCCGGCCGCGTGGCGGCGGAAGATCTCGGTGATCTTCCTGAGCAGGTCCTCGGGCAGGGCGGTGTCGAGCAGTCCCAGCAGCGAGCGGCGGAGGATGCTGACGCCGGTGCGCACGATGTTGAGCGCGACGGCGATGGCGATGATCGGGTCGAGCCGGTGCCAGCCCGTGACCGCCGCCGCGGCCACCCCCAGGATGATCCCCGCCGAGGTCCACACGTCGCTCATCAGGTGCTGGGCGTCGGCCTCGAGCGTGATGGACTGGTGCGCCTGGCCGGCCCGGAACAGGATCCGCGCCACCACCAGGTTGATGACCGACGCCACCGCAGAGATCCCCACGCCCAGCCCGACCTGGTGGATCGGCTGGGGGTCCAGCAGCCGCACGGCGGAGGTGTAGATGATGCTCGCCGCGGCGACCATGATGAGGGCGCCTTCGAACCCGCTGGAGAAGTATTCGGCCTTGCTGTGGCCGTAGCGGTGGTCCTCGTCCTCGGGCCGGGCCGCGGCCGAGAGGGCGATCAGCGCGACGATGGCGGCGGCGAGGTTGACCAGCGACTCGAGCGCGTCCGACAGCAGGCCGACCGACCCGGTGAGCAGGTAGGCGCCGCCCTTGAGCGCGATCGTGGCCAGCGCCGCCAGGATCGAGATGGCGGCGTAGCGGCGGAGGGAGGCGCGATCGGCCACGGTCAGCCGGCCGCCGGCAGCAGCAGCCGCAGCACCTCGGCGATGGTCAGCGGGGAGCTGCCTTCAGCCCGGTTGTTGACCAGCAGGTAGGCGGGAATGCGGGTGCGCACGGCGGTGTCGATGAGGCGCAGCAGGTCGGCCCGGAGCGACGGCGACGGATCCTGGATCCGATCGTACGGGGCGAAGGCGTCCACCGCCTCATCGTAGGTGCGCCCGGGCTGCAGCAGCGCCCGGGCCACCAGGAACGGGCCCGAGACGGCGCCCGGCAGGTCCAGCTGCTCGCCGATCGAGGGCATGCGGGTCCAGGAGTTGAAGACGTGGGCCACCCCGTGCTCCCGCAGCACGGCAAAGTACATCGGGGTGAGGAACTCCTCGTTCCGGACCTCAACGGCGTAGCGTCCCTCGCGCGGCAGCGCCCCGAAGAACTCGTCCAGCCGTCCGGCGAACCGCTCCGGGGTCATCCCGCTCGACCGACCGATGGCCTGAAACTCGAACACGAACGGGCCGGCATGGTCGGCGAAGTGCTGGTGGTACGGCTGGTAGACCGCTTCCAGAAACACTTCGGGGCTGAGAAAGTCGGGGTTGAGCTGGCCGGCCCGGGCCTTGTCCTGCGCCTTGGCAAAGGTGTGCACCGTGAGCTGGTTCCACACCTTGCTCACGCAGGGGAAGCCCGGGGGCAGCCGTTCCGCGTAGGACGCGAGCACCGCCTCGGTGGGCGGCGCGTAGAAGCTGGAGTCGATCCCGACCGTGCGGAAGAGGGGGAACGCGGCGTACTCCTCCAGCATCCGGGCCGACGCGCCCCGCCCATTGTACTCCCGGTGGTAGACCAGACCGCGCCAGCCAGGGTAGTTCCAGCTGGACGCGCCGAAGCGCACATGCGCGGGCAGGCGCGCGGCCAGCGGGCCGAGCTGTTCGGCTACCTGGGCACGATCCGGAATACCTGTCCCCCCGCGGTCAGGATGTAGAGCTCGCCGGCGGCGTCCTGCCCGAAGCTCGGAATCGGCCCGCCGGGCGCGAGCGCGCTCCACTGCTGCTGGTCTACCGCCTGCCCGTCCTGGAAACGAAAGCTGCGGACCCAGCCCCGACAGTAGTCGGCGTAGAAATAATGCCCCTGCAGGTCGGGAATGGCAGCGCCGCGGTAGACGAAGCCGCCGGTGATCGAGCAGCCCTCGTCGTGGGAGTACTCCAGCACCGGCGGGACCAGCCCGGTCCGATCGCAGCTGGAGGTCGAATAGCAGTGGCTGCCCTCGGTCACGTTCCAGCCGAAATTCGCGCCACGGCCGGCGCCGGCCGCGGCCGGGACCACGTCAACCTCCTCCCAGGCGTTCTGGCCCACGTCGGCCACGTAGAGGTCGCCGATGGCGGGATCGAAGGTGAAGCGCCAGGGATTCCGAAGGCCGTAGCTCCAGATTTCGGGGCGGGCCCCGGCCTGACCGATAAAGGGGTTGTCGGGGGGGACTGTGTACCCAGTGCCGCTCCCGACGTCTATCCTCAGAATCCCCCCGAGGAGGTCGGCGACCGACTGCCCCCTCCCGCCTGGATCGCCGCCGCTGCCGCCGTCGCCCAGGCCGAGGTACAGCATCCCACCAGGACCGAACAGAATCTGGCCCCCGTTGTGGTTCGCGAACGGCTGCTCGGCCGTCAGCACCACCGTCTCGCTGGTGGAGTCCGCCTGATCGGCGTCTCCGGCCGAAACGTGGAACAGTGAGACCACCGTGTTCCCGGCCAGGTCGGTATAGTGGACGACGAATCGCCCGCTGGTGGCGTAGGCGGGGTCGAAGGCCAGGCCGAGGAGTCCCTGCTCGTTGCCGGTGGAGACCCGGCCGGCCAGGTTCAGGAACGGCGTCGGCAGGAGCCCCCCATCCTTGACGATGCGGATGGCGCCGCCCTTCTCGACGATGAACAGCCGGGGATCGCCCGGCGGCGCCGTCAGGTAGAGCCGAAAAGTCAGCCCCGAGGCCACCTCCCGCAGCGCGACGGGGAGCGTGGCTTCGGCCGGGCCGGCCGGGCCCCCGTCGCCCGAGGCGCAGGCGGCGGGACTCACCAGCAGGCAGAGAGCAAACGCCAACGTGTGCGCGGGTCGCATGGGTAGATCCTGGACGGTCCTGTGGCTGGTGCCCGTGGTGGCCTGCACGCCGCTCGGCGTGTGGGTGTACGAGGACCCCGGGGTGACGGTGTCCCGGGTGCGGGTGGATGCGGAGGGGCGCGATTCCTCGCCCGTAGTGGTGGCCCTGAACCTCCGGAACCCCAACGATTTCACTGTCTCCACCACGCGGGTCGAGCTCCGGCTGATGCTGGACGGGCTGGCGATCGGCCAGCTGGACCGGGACAGCGACGTGACCCTGCCGAAGGGTACCGCCACCGTGTCACTGCCGCTGATCCCCAACCGTTCCACCAGCCATGGCCGGCTGCGGGCGTTCGGCTCGGGCGTGCACCGGTTCGCGATCGAGGGCCGGGCCACCTTCACGACTCCCATGGGCAAGCGGAAAGTGCATTTTGCCCAGCACGGCGAGCTGGCGTTCGGACCGGCGGAGCCGGCGGACGACCCGGTTCGGCCCACCACGCTGCCGTAAGCTCGCCCCCGCCCCCGCGGGCGCCCGTGAGCGCGCTCACCGGCCCGTGCTCTCCGGTGGACGCCCGGCTCAGCCCTTGGCCCCAGCCCGCCGGCTCACGCGCTCCAGCCGGTCGAGCCGGCTGATCGTCACGGTCACCGCTCCGAACTCTTCTTCGACCTTCCCCCGGAAGATGAACGGCCCCTGATCGAACAGGACGTGTCCGCGCTCCCGGTAGACGTCGGGAAAGAGCACGGTCTCGATCAGGCCGTGCCCGTCGTCGAAGGTGGCGAACTCCATCGGCTCGTCCTTCAGCGTGTGTACCGGCTTGGCGGTGGTCAGCATCCCGGCGGCGAGGACGTGCCGGCCCACGTACCGGTGGAGCTCGGTGCTGGGGCAAAGACGGAAGCGCGCGAGCTCGTCGGCATGGAGCTGCATCGGGTGCGCGTCGGTGAGGAAGCCGAGCGCCGCCTGGGCCTCGCGGCGGCGGCGGTCGGGGCCGTACTCCCGGAGCAGGGGGACGGTGGGCGGGAGATGGTCGAACCAGTCGCCCGGTCGATCGGCGGGGTCGCGGACGCACTCGGCGGTCGAGTCCACCAGCCAGAGCATCATCGGGCGGGTCCAGCCGCCGGCGAGCGAGTCGAGCGCGCCGACCTTGATGAGGGCGCGGAGGTCGGACGGCGAGAGGCCGGTGCGGGCGCGCAGGTCCACCAGGGAGCGGTAGGGACGGCGCGGGGGCGCCTCCGCCGGGCGGCGCTCCACGGCATCGTCCCGCTCCCGGAGCACCCGCTCCGCCCCGTCGGCCGAGAGCTCCTTCACGAACTGAAGCCCGATCCGGAGGGTGCCCTCGCGGCCGGTGCAGCGGAAGGCGCTCGCGTTCACGTCGGGCGGAAGCACCGTGAGCCCCATCCGCATGGCTTCGGCCACGTAGGCGAACGGATGATAAAAGCCGCCGCCGTTGGCCAGCACCGCCGCCATGAACTCGGCCGGGTAGTGCGCCCGCAGGTAGCAGGAATGCTGCGCCACCTGGATGTACGATGCCGAGTGGCCCTTACAGAAGCTGTAGCCCGCGAACGACATGACCATGGTCCAGACCCGCTTGGCGGTCTCGACGTCGCGGCCGAGCCGGGCGGCGCCGGCGAAGAACTCCTCGGCGTAGCCGGCGAGCGCCTTGGCCGGCCGTTTCTTGGAGAGCGACTTCCGGAGCCCGTCAGCGGTGGCGAGCGGCATCCCGGCGAAGGCGGCGCAGACGTTGACCACGTCCTCCTGATAGACCATCACCCCGAAGGTGTCGGCCAGGGTGTCGCGCAGCACCGGGTCGAGCGGCTGGTAGGGGGCACCGTGCAGCCGCTCGAGATAGACCCGGATGTAGCGGTTGCTGGCGGGGCGGATGATGCTGGTGTTGAGCACCAGCAGCTCGAAGCTGTCGGCCCGGCTCTTGGCGCAGAGCATCCGCGAGGCGGGCGACTCGGTGTAGAAGACGCCCATCGTGCGGCCGGTGCGGAAGAGCGCCTTGGTCGGCTCGTCGTCGCCCGCGTCGGACGAGGTGTAGTCGATCAGCCGGCCGGTGCCGGCGTGCACCGCGGCGATGGCGTCGCGGATGACGGCCAGCGAGCGGTTGCCGAGCAGGTCGATCTTGATTAGCCCCGCGTCCTCGGCGCCGTCCTTCTCGAACTGGATCACCGGCACGGTCAGGTCGGGATGGCCGTCGAGCGTCTTGACCGCGCGCTCGACGGGGACGTAGTCGGTCAGCGCGGTCGGCACGATGACCACCCCGCCGGGGTGGAGCGAGAGATGGCGGGGCACGCCCACCAGCGGCTCCGCCGCCCGGGCCAGCTCCTGCCAGCTCGGCGGCAGGTCGAGCGCCTTGAAGTTGGGATGGGTGGCCAGCAGCTCCTCGAGCGGCGCCTCCTCGTACCCGGGGATGCGGCGGGTGACCTCGCGGATCTCGCCGTTGGGGCGGCCGTGGACCTTGGCCACCTCGCGGAGCGCGCCGCGGAGGCGGAAGCAGTTGTGGTTGGCCACCATCGCGGCCTGCGGATGGGGGTAGGTGCGGAAGACGTAGGCCAGGACGTGGTCGCGCTCGTCCCAGGGGAAGTCGAGGTCGATGTCGGGCGGGTCGGTCCGCTCGGGGTTGAGGAAGCGCTCGAACAGGAGGCCGGCGCCGAGCGGCTCGACATGGGTGATGCCGAGGCAGTAGCTCACGATCGAGTTGGCGACGGAGCCGCGGCCGCAGTGGGTGGGACCGTGGGCGACGATGTCGCGGACGACGAGGAAGTAGTCGGCGAAGCCCTTCATCCCGATGATGGCGAGCTCGTGCTCGATCCGGTCCCGCGTCACCGGGGCGACGGTGCCGTAGCGGCGCTCGGCGCCCTGGTAGGCCAGGGCGCGGAGCCGCTGGAAGGCGTCGGTCACGTCGGCGAAGCGGGGCGCCACGATCCGGCCGACCGGGATCCGGTAGCGGCAGCGCTCGGCAATCTCCTCGGCGGCGCGGACGGCCTCGGGGCAGTCGGGGAACTGGCGCTCGAGGTCGGCGAGGGGGCGGAGCCAGGCGTCGCGGGGAGCCAGGCGGTCGGACGGGCGGACGGGCGGACGGTCGGCCTCATCGAGGGCGGAGAGGGTGGTGTTGAGGTGGATGGCGCGGAGCAGGCGGTGGCGGCTCCAGTCCTCGGGGTGCGCGGCGACCGCGGCGTTGGTGACGACGGCGGGAAGGCCAAGCCGGCGGGCGGCGGCGAGGACGGCGTGACGCTCCTTGCCGGGGCAGAGTTCGGCGTAGAGGTCGCGGGGGCCGCTCCGACGGAGGACGCGCTCGAGGAAGGCGGGGTCGCGCGAGAGGAGGACTAGTCCTTCGCGATCCTTCGCAAGACTGGTGGACAGAAGCAGACGGTCGGATGGTCCGACCGCCGGCCCGTCTGTCCAATGAATCCGCGTAATCGCCCGGCACAACGCCGCCCACCCCCGCTCATCCGTGGCGAGCGCGACCGTCTCCTCGTCTCCCGCCACCAGGTGCGCGCCGAGGATGGGCCGCACGCCCGCCGCCTCGCACGCCCGCTGGAACTCGACCGCTCCGTAGACCCCGTTGGTGTCGGTGCACGCCAACTCCGTGAACCCCCGCTCGGCGGCCGCGGCGGCGAGCACGTCGGGGCTCGAGACGCCGATGCCGAAGGAGAAGTGGGTGTGGAGATGGAGATGGGGCACGGAACTCGGCGGGCAGAGGTTCGGGTTTTGTTCGGCCAGCGAATCCAATCTACCCCCGGGGTGGAAGCCGTCAAGCTGAAGTGCGGAATGCCCGGCAGAGCGCCCGCTTGCAGGAGGCATGCAAGGGGATCCGGCCACCTTCAAGGCCGGTTTCTCGCGCGGCAAATTTCGTAAGAATCTGGGGTTACCGGCCGCGTTTCAGCTCGGAACCGCTGCGGACCATGATCCTTGCTGTCCTGGTCGCCCACCATGATCCACCATCTGCGCGCCCAGCTCGACGCCGTCCGACTCGGCGTCCACCAACGCGACCTGCGCCGCCGCGAGCAGGACGCGCTCGCGCGGCTGGGGAAGATGACGCTCGGCGAAGGCGGCCCGCGGGGCGGGCGGTTGGCGGCGTTGGCGGCGGAGGCGACCACCGGGCAGAAGCGGCTGGAGGCGCTGTCGGCGGAGCGGCGGACGACGGCCGCGACCGCGGCGACGCGGGCCGACTTCCAGCGCAGACACGAGACGCTCGAGGGGAAGCTGCGCGAGCTCTACCTCACCGCCGGCCGGCTGGCCATGGCCATGCCCACCACCGGTGCCGCCGGTGGCAGCAGCGAGGTCCAGGCGATCCGGGCGGAGCTGGCGGACACCGCCGGCGAGCAGGAGCGGCTCCGGGCCCAAGGCCGCCGCCTCGGCCAGGACCTCGTGAACCAGTGCCGCGCCTGGCTCACCCCACGCGCGCCCGCGCTCACCGCGATGGCGCTCGGCTGGTGGATCGGGAGCCGCTACACCGGATCGCACATGAAGACGATCCTCAAGGCGCTTGGCCTGAGCCTCAAGCACAGTGGCACTCACCTGGTGAGCGCGTCCCGCGACACGCTGCTGATCCAGTATGGGGTCCCGCTGGTGGTAGCTGTGCTGTGCGCGAAGGTGGGGAGTCGGGTCTGGGCGTGGGGAGCGCCGATCGTGGAGGCCTATCGGGGGCGGACGGGGCGGGTGGCTTCCGAGGTCTGAGCGCTCGCCGCGGCTACTTCGGCGGTTCGATCCGGGTCGGCGCGTGCTGCGCCAGCAGCCGCTCGGCGAAGTCGAGGCGCTCGTGCACCTCGCCCAGCTCCTGCCGTAGCGTACCCAGCTCCGCCTCCATCGACTCGAGCCGTGCGGCGGACTGCGGGTCCGCATTGCCGGCCCGGGCCTTGGCCTGGATGCCGGTGATCTTGACTGCCCCATACACCAGGATGGCGGCGACGGGTACGAGTGCTCCGAGGGAACCTGGGTCCATGGATCCTCGACGTGACGGGGCGCGAACTCTGGAAAGCTAGGGCCGACCGCCGCTGATGGCCACCCGAAGCCGGGCTTCCACAGTCCGCCGAAACGCCGGTTCCCACGCCAGCCGACCGCCGACTTCCACGGTCAGCCGAACGCCAGCTCCCCCCGCGCCCGGCGCTCCAGCGGGAGCAGCGCCGCGTGGATCATCCGGTGCAGCGGCACCGGAACGTCGTAGGCGCTCCCCAGTCGGATCACGGCTCCCACCTGCGCCTCAAGCTCGGACGGGCGGCCCTCCAGGATGTCCCGCTGCATGGACATGGTTCCGTCGGCCGGCAGCGCGTCCACGAAGGCCAGGGTGCGCGCGACGGCGTCCGCCGGGAGCGCGATGGCATGGGCGATCGCCACCGCATGGATCTCCCGCAGCGCCTGCTCGAGCAGGGCTCGGGTTTCCGGCTCCGCGCGGAGGATCCCGACCGGCGCCCGGGCCAGCGCGCCCACGCCGCTCGCCGCCGTGATGAAGAGGAACTTGTCCCACATCGCCGCCCGGACGTCCGGCGCGACCGTGGCCGTCACTCCCACTGCGCCTACGAACGCCGCGCGGAGCGCCTCGGCCCGGGCGCTGCCCGGCGCGTCGAGCTCGCCGAAGGCGAGGGAGGGGGGCACGCCGGCATGGCGGATGTGGCCCGGCTCCACCACGTAGGCGATGATCCGGCAGAGCCCGCCCAGCACCCGCGCACGGCCCAGCGTGGACGCCAGGATGTCGGGCGCCTCGATCCCGTTCATGAGCGGGACCACGAACGTGTCCGGCCCCAGCATCGGCCGGATGGCCTCGGCGGCTTCGGTGAGCTGCCAGGCCTTCACCGCCACGAGCACGACGTCCGCCGGGCCCAGGGCGGCCGGATCGTCGCTGACCTGGACCGGCTGCACCACGAAGTCGCCGGCGATACTGCTGATCCGGAGGCCGCGCTCCCGCATGGCCGCCAGGTGCGGGCCGCGGGCCACGAAGCGGACGTCCTGCCCCGCTTGGGCCAGCCGGCCGCCGAAGTATCCGCCCACACCGCCGCTGCCGAAGATCGCGATCCGCACATGGGCTCCCGGTGGAGTGACCTAGCGGCTCGAGCGCACGGGCGCCGGGCGCATCCACGCTGGCCCGCGGGCCGACACCCGCCGGTACACCGGACAGCTCTCCGCGTGGGCGCCCGGCAGGTAGCCGGTGCTCATCAGGAACTCCCCCACGATCTCCCCCCCGGTGAAGCGGAACGTCCGTTTGAACAGCGTGACCCATTCCGCCTTGGACTGCGGGTGGTGGGCGTCGAGCCAGCCGGCGAACGAGCCGTGCGTCTTACACAGCTCCAGAATCGTGGCCGCATTGGCGATCGCCGCGTCCCCCTTGAGCCGGTGGCGTATGATGCCCGCGTCGGCCAGGAGCCGACGGCGGCCGCGCGAGCCGTAGCGGGCCACCACCTCGGGGTCGAAGCCGCCGTAGGCCCGGCGGAAGGCGTCGCGCTTCTTGAGGATGGTGAGCCAGGAGAGCCCGGCCTGATTGATCTCCAGCACCAGCCGCTCGAACAGCTCGGCGTCGCCGGTCAGGGGGAAGCCGTACTCCTGTTCGTGATACGGCCCGTGCCATTCGTGTCCCGGCGCGACGTCGCAGTAGGTCTGGGCCATGGCAGGAGAAGCCGGCGTCAGCCAGCGGCCAGATGGCGGCGGTAGTAGGCCGCCGCGTTGGTCCGGTTGCCGCAGGTGCGCATGTCGCACCAGCGGCGGGTGCCGTTCTTGGTGCCGTCGAGGAAGTAGAGCACGCAGGCGGGGTGAGCGCAGCGGCGGACCCGGCCGGGGTCGGCGTGGCAGAGCAGGTCGGCCGCCGCCTCGGCGATCGGCACCAGCACGTCCTCCGCCTCCTCCAGCCGAAGCCCGCGCTCGACCGTGAAGCCCGCGCCATCCGCCGCGGCGACGAGGCGCGAGGTCCCGGCGCCTCGGGCCAGCAGCTCGTTCACCCGAGCCACGACCGCCCGCGGCGCCGGCTTCCCGGCGGCCCACGCGTCCGCCAGCCTCCGGAGCGCCGAGCGAAGCGACCGGGCGGCCGCGACCAGGGCGGCGCCCTGCCGGCGACCACCCCAGCGGGAGAGCGCCGTTCGGGCCGAGGCCGCATCGAGGGCTCCCGCCCGAGCCAGCCAGTCCACCAGGTCCGGCAGGTCCGTCAGCAGGTCGCGAGGGGCGCCCTCGACGGCCACCTCGGTGTTGACGAAGTCCAGCGCGCGGTGGTTGCCGACGAAGACGAAGGGGGAAGCGGAGGTGAGGCTCATCAGGAGACAGTATAAGCGGCAAAAGGCGTGTTGACAAATGAGGTGTTGGAACCTATCACTAGCTAAATGTATTATGACTGGTGTGCCTCACTGAGGCTCGTGCGGCGCTCCCCTGCCGCTCATCCCGCTCGCCCGGAGGTTGTCATGGCTTTGCCCGCATCCGAGATCGCTCCCGGCCACATCGGTCTGTCCGTCACCGACCTCGGCCGCTCCATCGCTTTCTACCAGGACGTCCTCGGCCTGGAGCTGATCCAGCGATCGGACGAGTCGGGCCGCATCTTCGCGTTCCTCGGCGCGGGCGGACGCCTGTTTCTGACGCTCTGGCAGCAGAGCGCAGCGGCCTTCGACGCGGGCCGGGCGGGCCTCCATCATCTGGCCTTCCAGGTGCCCACCCTCGACGCGGTGCAGGCCGCGGAAGCGAAGCTTCGCGCCCGGGGCATCGCGCCGCGATACGACGGCGTCGTGCCCCACCGGGAGGGCGCCGAATCGGCCGCGCTGTTCTTCGCCGACCCCGACGGCATCCGGCTCGAGCTCTACAGCCCGAGCGGCGCGGCCGGCCTGGCAGCGCCGGTGCCCGGCGCGCCGTCGTGCGGATTCTTTTGATGGGTCCCTTTCATGAGGGCGAGCTGGCCGTGCAGCAGCGGGCCGGCGTCGCCGCCAACGCCGAGCGAATCGGCCGCGGCATCCACGGGGAGATCCCGGAGCTGGCACGGCGGTTTGCCGCCGAGCGCGAGTTCGCGATCGTGGGGGCCGGCGACGCGGAGGGTCGGGTCTG